>JACDOC010000024.1 GCA_017656295.1 Bacillus sp. (in: firmicutes)
TTCGCTCGACTTGCATGTATTAGGCACGCCGCCAGCGTTCGTCCTGAGCCAGGATCAAACTCTCCGAAAAAGTTTGAATAAGACTCAAATTCATTGACGTTGACGCTTCGTTTTGTTTAGTTTTCAAGGAACAATCACTTTTTAACAGCGACTTCTTCAATATATCATAACTTGTCGAAAGAAGTCAACTACTTTTTTATTTTTTGTTCCATCGCTTGTCTCTCGCAGCGACGTTTATAAATATAGCACGAGAAAATTATCTTAGCAATACTTTTTTAAAAAAATTTATCAAAAAATTTTTTGATGTGTTTCCCAACGTTCATAAAACCATATTTTCTTTCATACATATCCATTAACTATTCCAATTAAGATGGGAGCGATCGTCGTTTCATGCTAACGTCCCTAGCACTATACCTTTCATTGATGATGGCAATTTATTTATTTTCGTACTCTTTCGTTGAAGGCTTAAAAATAAGCGAGTCAGATGATCACGTATACGGTGGTACATTTATTTTTTCCGTCACCATGGCGTTTGTCTTTTCTGGATTGACTTATGTATTCTTATAAGTAACCGAGCTCATTTTTTTGAATGGAGCTCGGTTTTTCATTAATCATTTATCATTATTTTTCCTTTTGGACGAAGCATCGCTTTACTTTTTCGTTCATCTAATAAGAACAACGATACACCTATGATGACAATTCCTCCACCGATAACTTGGGTAAATAAAATAGGTTCGCCTAATAAAAAATACGCTAAAACAGATGCTCCAATAGGCTCAAATAAAATAGCCATGGAGATCGTAGAAGTACTCAACCATTTTAACGACCAATTGAATAAACTATGACCTAACAAGGTAGGTACTAACGCCAGAAGAACGAAATAAGCCCATTCTGCTACAGGATATGGATAAAGTTGTTCTCCAATGACTAGAACGTATAGGAACAACACGATGGCACTGATTGTATAAACAACGGTCGTATATGTGACGAGAGATAATCTTTTTCTAACATTTTGACCAAACAATAAATAAGCTGTGACTAATGCACAGGCTAATAGAGCTAAGAAATCACCAAATAAAGCCATTCCACTAATTTGAAAGTCGCCCCAACTAATAATGACACTTCCGACAATAGCTGCAATACCACACAAAATAGCTTTTAATGATATTTTTTCTTTAAAAAATAAAAACGTTCCAACAAACGCAAAAAGTGGTTGTAGTGTTACAAGAACCGTTGAGCTTGTAACGGAAGTATAGTGAAGTGATTCAAACCACAAAATAAAGTGGAACGCTAAAAACACTCCAGCAATAATCGAAAACAGCCAATCCTTTTTTGTAATGTTTTTCAACTCATGAACGTACTTCATAAGGAAAATAGGTACCATAAAAAGAACGGCAAAAAATAAACGATAAAACGCAATTACCCCCGAATCCGCCGCTGAGACTTTTACTAAAATGGCGGATGTTGAAACAGATATGACACCAATGGCTAATGCTACATATGGATTTAATTTCGGTCCTCCCATATCCGCTCCCCCTATCCATTTAGAAAAAATATGGTAAAATAGTGAAAATAATCAACAACCATTTTACATCCTTTGAAACAATTAATCTATGTTTTATTATTTCTCACTCTTAAAAAAGGAGGGTATTGTAAATTGGAATTAATTGATATCTCTATCTTGATAAAATTAGGTATTTCTGCTGTTCTTGGACTTATTATTGGTTTGGAACGAGAATTAAAACGAAAACCCGTTGGATTAAAAACAAGTCTTGTCATATCGATTGTCAGTTGTTTATTAACAATTGTGTCCATTGAATCGGCTTACATTTTTCCAAGCGATGAAGATGTCAACATTACGATGGATCCGCTTCGTTTAGCCGCACAAATTATTTCAGGAATCGGTTTTCTTGGAGCTGGGGTGATTTTAAGACGTGGAAATGATAGTATTTCCGGATTAACGACTGCTGCCATGATTTGGGGAGCAGCCGGAATTGGTGTTGCAGTAGGTGCTGGATTTTATATCGAAGCAATGTTCGGCGTTTTTTTATTAATTATTAGTGTAGAGTTCTTACCAGCCCTGTTTACGCTTGTTGGTCCAAAGAGATTACGGGAAAAAGAGCTATTGTTAAAAATTATTGTGACAGAGAAAAAAGATATTGCTCATATTATTAATCAAGTGCAACAACAGGACATGTCAATTCAACACATACATATTAAAGATTTAAAAAACCAAACGCATTTCGCTGAGCTAAATATTGCGGTTGATTACCGCAAAAGAACAACGGATGTATACTACACCATTTCCAATATAAAAGGCGTTGAAAGTGTTGAAGTCGAGAGTTTATAATTTTTCCATTTCTATTTGACATTTTCCTATTTTTAAAATATGATAGTGACAACTTTCTTTTGAGTTTAGATTTAGTAATTGAGTTAGAGTTGAGATGAGTTTAGGGTAGATGAGTAGAGCAGAGCGGAGTTGAGGAATGAATGATGAACGTCTACCCAAAGTGTGTTCACTTTGGGTTTTTTTATTCCACTCATAAATCCTCAAATGATCCTCCGCCATTGTTCTCTCCAACCCGTTTGGAGGAATGAATAATGGAACCATCCTTTACTTCATTTGTTAAAGATGCGCAAAGGTATCGTACAATTCCGATCATTCAAACTTTTTACGCCGATTTGTTTACACCCATTCACATGTTTCGAAAACTGCAACACGATGCAGCTTACATTCTTGAAAGTAAAGACGAATCCTCCCCTTGGTCGCGCTATTCATTTATCGGACTGAATCCGATGATGAAAATAACGGAGAAAGATGGCCATCTCCTCATTGTGGATACGATTATGAAAAATCGATTCAAGGTTTCATCGCTCCAAAAAGCGATTCAACGTGTCAGCGATTGGTTACAGATCAAAATTCCAAAAACAACCTTACCATTCATTGGAGGGGCGGTCGGTTACATCGGATACGATGCGGTTTCCACGTTCGAAAAAATACCGCCACACCCGCAAAATGACCTACACATGCCGATGTATCAATTTGTCTACGCCGAAACCGTCATTGCTTTTTGTCATCAAACAAAAGAATTAACCGTTATTCAATGGGTGCGTTTAAAAGGGGATGAAACCGAGAGAGCGCTAAAAGAAAGATACGACCACGGAATCAACATAATTAATCAGGTCGCCATGCAATTACAGCATCCTTCAACATTCCCTGCATTTCTTCTTCCCCATCAAACTGTAGAAATCGATTGGGGTATCGTTACATCGAATTACAACCAGGACGTATTTTTATCACATGTCAATAAAGTGAAACAGTACATCACTAGCGGAGACATTTTTCAAGGGGTCATCTCGCAACGGTTTGCCGTTCCGGTCAAAACATCGGGATTTGATTTATATCGATATTTGCGCATCATTAATCCTTCACCCTATTTGTTTTACTTACCTTTTGCAGATGTTGAAATAGTCGGAAGCTCACCTGAACGACTCTTATTAGTTGAAGGGCATCACGTCGAAATTCATCCGATTGCCGGAACAAGGCGACGCGGAAAAACGAAATCTGAAGACGAGCGGTTAGCTAACGACTTAACCAATGATGAAAAAGAACAAGCCGAACATTACATGCTCGTTGATTTAGCGCGTAATGACATCGGGCGCATTGCCGAGTACGGTTCGGTCCGCGTACCTATGTTAATGGAATTAAAACGATTTTCGCATGTGATGCATTTAGTCTCTAAAGTGACTGCAACGTTGCGCTCTGATGTACATCCAATAGAAGCACTGTTGGCCTCTTTTCCTGCCGGGACTGTCTCAGGAGCGCCAAAATTTCGCGCAATGGAAATTATTCGAGAACTTGAACCTACCGCTCGGAATTTATACGCCGGGGCCATTGCCTACATCGGGTTTGACGGAAATATCGATTCGTGTATCGCCATTCGGACGATAGTCGTAAAAAATGGCACAGCTTATGTTCAAGCCGGAGCTGGAATTGTCGCCGATTCCAAACCGGAACTTGAATGGAAAGAAACACGAAATAAAGCGAGTGCACTAATTCGCACAATTACGTATGCCAACACCATTTCACTAAAGGAGGAGACCTATCAATGAAAGCTATACTTTCTAGGTGCATTAACGGAGAAACGCTATCCATTCAAGAAGCTGAACATGCGATGGACTTGATGATGACAGGAAAAGCTACCCCAAATCAAATGGCCAGCTTGTTATCCATCCTTCGTTTTCGCGGGGAAACCGTTGACGAATTAACTGGATTTTTACGTTCTATACGTCACCATATGCAAACAATCGATTGGGACGAACCTGTCATCGACGTATGTGGAACGGGTGGAGACGGGACGTCCACGTTTAACATTTCTACCGCTGCCATGCTCGTCGTCTCTTCACTTGGTATTCCAGTGGCGAAGCATGGGAATCGAGCCATTTCTTCAAAAAGCGGGAGCGCCGATGTACTTGAAAAATTGCAACTCCCTATCCAATCTACTCCAGAAGAGGCAAAACAAGCGTTAAAAAACCATCGCATGTGTTTTTTATTTGCTCCCCTTTACCATCAAGCGATGAAGCATGTCGTCAAGCCCAGAAAAGAAATCGGTTTTCGTACCGTTTTTAATATGCTTGGGCCACTTGCGAACCCTGCTCGTAGCACGCGTCAAGTCATTGGCGTGTTTTCTAACGAGGCGGCATACAAAATGGCGAAAACCTTGCAACAAACCGATGCAGAACATGTTCTTTTCGTGACCGGTCAAGATGGATTAGATGAACTAACGGTTACAACGGCTACGAACATCATTGAACTAAAAGACGGCCACCTAGCATCGTACTCGATAACACCTGAGGAAATTGGCATCCCTCGAGGAGCTTTAACCGACCTCCAAGTACAGTCGGTGGAAGAAAGCGCCGCCCTTATTGAACGCGTGTTACAAAACGAAGCAAACGAAAGTGCTATGAACATCGTGTTAGTCAATGCCGGTGCCGCTATTTATGTAAGTGGGGCTGTTTCCACTATTCAAGAAGGCGTCCATGAAGCCCGTAAAGCCATCATCACCGGACGTGCATACCAACATTTTAAACAAATGCAACGAAAGGAAGAACGTTATGCTGCAACAAATTATTGAAACGAAAAAAGAAGAAGTCTCCCAACTGACTCTTCCAGAAAAAACGAATTTACCGCACCGATCATTATACAAAGCGTTTATCCGCCGGAAACGTCCTGTCGGTTTGTTAGCCGAAGTTAAACAGGCCTCTCCTTCAAAAGGAAAATTAACCTCTTCGTTTAAACCGTTATTAATTGCTCATGCCTATGAACAAGGCGGGGCGGATGCGATTTCGGTGTTAACGGATCGAACCTTTTTTCAAGGAGCACCAGAACTCGTGACGACGATTAAACAAAAAGTGAATCTTCCAGTCTTACGAAAAGACTTTATTATTCATCCGAAGCAAATTGAAGAAAGTGTGCGTATTGGGGCAGATGCGATTTTACTCATTGCGGAAGTATTGCCCCCAAAACAGCTGCAAGAGTTATACGTACAAGCACACGAACAAGGGCTCGAATGTTTAGTAGAAGTCCATTCCGTCTCTTCCCTTGTGCAACTCCTCGATGTGTTTACGCCAAAAATGATCGGAGTGAACAATCGTAACTTGCATACGTTTGAAACATCAATTGACCAAACGATGCAAGTAGCTCCTTATCTTCCGAAAGATACGTTGTTTATCAGTGAAAGTGGGATTCAATCCTACATAGACATTCAGCTATTACAACAAGCGGGAGCTGATGGAGTCTTAGTTGGAGAAGCGTTAATGAGAGAGGAAGACAAAGTGGCTGCCATCCAACGGTTAATGGGGGATGCCGATGCTTCTTAAATTTTGCGGTGTTCAAACGATGACGGATTATGGTTTAGTAGTACAAAGTCAAGCAGATTATATCGGTTTTATTTTTGCTCCTAGTAAACGGAAAGTAAATCCTGAAGAAGTAGGAGATTGGGTCAGACGAATCGGTACCAATCAGAAAAAATTAGTCGGGGTATTTGTTAATGCAGAGGAAACCGAGATTGCCCAAGTCCTACACTCGGTTCCGTTGGATGTATTGCAGCTGCACGGCAATGAGATTCCTACTGTTGTTCAGAAGGTAAAAAAACGATTCAATCTTTCGATTTGGAAGGCACTTCCCCATGGACCGAATACGATGCCTTTGATGAAAAAATATCACGGATTCGTTGACGGATTTTTAATTGATACAAAGGTAAAAGGGGCATTTGGCGGTACTGGTCAATCGTTCGACTGGACGCATGTTCCCGTATATATTAAGGAATCTCACCATCTGGAAGTACCTTGTTTCATTGCCGGTGGGATTCATGCTATGAATGTGGAAGGTTTACTTACGTACGCCCCAGATGGCATTGATGTCTCAAGTGGGATTGAAAAAAATGGACAAAAAGATCGAATGAAAATTCAAGTAATCGAACGGAAGGTGAAACGAAATGACGTATACACTCCCTGACAAACGAGGAAGATTCGGAACGTTCGGAGGGCAATATGTTCCAGAAACGTTAATGGTCTCGCTAAAAGAAATTGAACAAGCGTTAGAAGAAGCAATGCAAGACGAACAATTTATTCATACGTATAGGGCAACCCTTCAAGAGTACAGCGGGCGCCCAACAGCGTTAACTTTTGCTAAAAACGTGACGAAAGAACTGGGCGGTGCCAAAATTTATTTAAAACGCGAAGATTTAAATCATACTGGAGCCCATAAATTAAACAACGCCATCGGCCAAGCGCTACTAGCTCAGCGGATGGGAAAGAAATGCTTAATTGCAGAAACCGGCGCTGGTCAGCATGGGATTGCCGCCGCTACCGTTGCGGCTCGCTTTGGAATGACGTGTAAAGTGTTCATGGGAGAAGAAGATACGAAGCGACAAGCGTTAAACGTGTTTCGGATGCAGCTTCTTGGAGCGGAAGTCATTCCTGTCACAAGCGGAACTCGAACGTTAAAAGACGCCACGAATGAAGCGATTCGCTATTGGGTACAGCACTGTGAGGATCATTACTATATGATTGGTTCCGTTGTGGGGCCTCATCCATATCCGAAAATGGTTCGTGATTTTCAACGTATCATTGGCGACGAAGCAAAAGCCCAATTTTTAGCCTACGAAGGGAAGTTACCACACACCGTTGTGGCCTGTGTGGGCGGCGGCAGTAACGCGATTGGTATTTTCACCCCTTTCATTGAAGATGACGTACAGCTCGTTGGTGTAGAAGCAGGAGGAAAAGGAATCGAGACGCCGCTTCATGCCGCGACAATGACGAAAGGTTCAAATGGAGTGATTCACGGTTCGATGACGATGTTACTCCAAGATGAACACGGCCAAATCCAAGAGCCGTATTCTATCTCGGCTGGACTCGACTATCCGGGGGTCGGCCCGGAACACGCCTATCTAGCCGAAAGGGGCCGCGTGTCGTATGAAACCGTGACCGATACAGAAGCGTTAGAAGCGTTACTGATGCTGACAAAATTTGAAGGAATTTTACCAGCAATTGAATCGGCCCACGCCCTCGCAAAAGCTTTTGCGTTAGCGAAAAAACTCCCTCCAGGGGATACGATTCTTGTTTGCTTATCGGGTCGTGGAGACAAAGACGTTTATACGTTAATGAAGGAATTGAATGGAGGGGAAAACGATGCACATACCCGTATCTAAACCGTACTTTATCCCGTTTATTACAGCAGGCGACCCTCATCCAGAGGCGACCATTGAATTAGCACTTGCCTTGCAAGCAGAAGGTGCCGCTGTGTTAGAGCTTGGGGTCCCCTACACCGACCCGCTTGCTGATGGACCTGTCATCCAACGGGCTTCCAGTCGTGCCTTAAAACAAGGAATGACACTCTCCCGAACGCTCGAACTGGTTGGCACGATGCGTAAACGTGGGGTACACCTCCCTATTGTTCTATTCACTTATTACAACCCAATTCTCGCCTTTGGAGAAGAACGGTTTGCCAATGTCGCCAAACAAGTAGGTGCAAACGGTGTTCTCGTTCCAGACCTCCCTTATGAAGAGGGGGCTGCTTTTCGAAATATTTGTCGGAACCATGGGCTTGCGTACATTTCATTAGTCGCCCCAACCTCACAATCACGTATTGAAAAAATCGCTAACGAAGCCGAAGGATTTTTATATTGTATTTCCTCTCTCGGAGTAACCGGTACCCGTAACACATTTTCGAAGGAACTAAAATCTTTTGTCGATACAGCTAAAAAATACAGCCCTGTTCCCGTCGTCGTCGGCTTCGGCGTGTCTAAACAAGAGCAAATCGCCCATCTTTTGACGTTTAGTGACGGCATCGTCATCGGTAGTGCGCTCATTCGTCGTATTGAAGAATTACACGACTTGTTATATGAACCGGCCACGCGACCTGAAGCGGTTCATCAATTCCGGCAGTTTGTTCGTGAGTTAATTGCTCCGATTCTGGCGATGGATACGTTTAATAGATAAAGTAGTATGCTTGAGGTGTGAATCCCTCAAGCTTTTTTTGTATTAAAAAGGAAATTAATGCGTTTTTGTAGAATAATTTTATTAAAAAGTAAAGATAGATAGAGGGTGATTTTTATGCATATGGGGGATGTTATATTTCAACTATACATTTTTCTTATGCTTATTTTAATTTTTGTTTCCTTTGCCTTTTTTATTTCATCATTATTAAAAAACCAACGACAAAAAGTTCAATCAAGTAAACATCTAGAGCAAAAGCTCGACCGAATCATTGAGCTGTTGGAAAAGAAAAATGAGGAATAGTCAAAAACGTACAGCTATCCAACTAACGACTTGTTTCTATTGCTGGAAATAAAGGCGTTTATTTTTTACAAAGCGGTGCACAGGACAGGTAACCAAACAATATATATGATGATAGCATTAAAGAGAAAGGATGTTTGCCTGTGCCCGAAATTTATTGGGGTGTTGATTCAGCGGAAGTGGTCACAAAGAATTTATACAACTGTGTGTTGAATAATTTTGGCAAACCTTTGTTTTGGGGACGATATTTATCCACGGTTACTGGGGCATCAGAAGGACTTACCCAAGAAGAAATCGACCTTCTCCATAACAGCGGGACCAAAATTCTACCCATTTATAATAATTTCACGTCTTCGATCGGCTACCAAACCGGGCGCATTACAGCCCAAAACGCGATTTTTCACGCGCGCCGGTTAAATGTTCCAAAAGGGACGCCTCTTATTGCCAATGTCGAACGCTTTTTTGATGTGAACAGTTCATGGATACTCGGGTGGTTCGACCGATTGATCCTAAGTCCCTACCTACCTGGTTATTACCTCGACCCGACGGAAGGGAATTTTAGTGACGCCTTTTGTTCAGCTGCCACTGAAAATCCACAATTACTGACCCATTCGATTTTATGGAGTGCTGAACCCGAACCAGGCGTTACGAAGGCAAGAGAAGCTCCTACATTCAATCCAAAGAAACCACCATGTAATGGTAACGTCTGGGCTTGGCAATACGGGAGGGACGCCAAAACATGCCCTATTGACACGAATTTAGCGACAAAAGAATTGTACGAAAAATTGTGGTAAAGTCCCCAACCGAATTCATTCGTGGATTCGGTTGAGGTTTTTTCACACGTTTTGTTTCAACAATTGAATCGCCTTTTGTATATCCACATCTTCTACAAGATGCGCCGGTGTCCACGGGATATAAATATCAGGTAGAATACCGACATTGGTCATTCCTTCCCCTTTATCAATCCTTGTTAGCCTTGATGTTGGGTACCATAATTCGAACGTGTCTTTCCATTTCATTCCTACAAGATTGGAGTAGTCGTTGAGTCCAGCAGTAGGCCGGCCTATGACTGTGACTTTGGCGGATGTTTTACAAAGCTCGACAAATGAATCCCCCGCACTGCCACAAGTCACATCTGTTAAAACGACCACTTGTTTTGGTGATGCTTTTCCCTTAAAAATGACCTGCTCCGCTACTTCAGAAAAATCAAAGGGCACAAACCCTTTCCCACGATGCTTTTCCCATTCGTTTCGGAACACACGCAATACCTTTTGCATATTTGGATCTTTTACCGATTTCAAAATATCATCCAACTCTTTGACAGCTAGCTGATAATTTCGCTCCGTACAATTGAAGAGCATCCTTGATTCGCTTTTATCACTTAAATTAACGAATCGCTCCTCAAAAAGATAAGGTAATAAAGAAAAATACGCGGAATCACTACCACCACGATTCACCCTGACATCGATAATTAACTGTTGACTTTGGTCGAGTTCTTCTACATGATCTTTTATTAACTGGTTAATCGCATCTGGATTTGTAAAGTCGGTGAGGGTCATGAGCAACAAGTCGTCTTGTAACTTCTCCAATGTGTACTTTTGCACATACGGTTCTATTTCGTATCGTTTCAGCTTTAAAGTACGATGATTCCCATTTCGATCCTCCACTTCACACGTGTGAAATTGAGGTAGGATCTTGCTCCACTTTTCACGTTCGGGGTGATGTTCAAAGAGGGCTCTTTGATGTAATTGGGCCAGTTCGGGAATCGACTTGTCGTCCAGTGAAATAATCCGTTCTCCTACTTTTACCCGTTTTTCTTTCCCTACATGGGTAATAAATAAATGGTCGCCATACCTTCTAACTTGAAAACCACAATCATACCGTTTCTGCTTATGGCTGTTTACTAATTGAAAGTACATATGCGGATCTTTAAAATCGAGCAAATAATCTTGAACGATCTCGACAAATTGTTCTGGTGTAAGTGAATCATTTTCTTCTAACCTCTTAATTTTTTCAGCATATTTATTCGGATCATCCCACCCTTTCTTGTCTAAGCAACCAGCATAATCGTTATGCATAATCGAGACGATTTCTTCAAAAATGGCTGAGTACATCTTCCCTTCCCCTTTTCCTGAATATCAATATATATTTTATAAAATTTGGTAATCAAGACACCGAAAAATTGAAAAGATGAAACCGCCTTTAAAGTCGCCTAGAGCAATGTAAACCAGAAACACAAAAAGAATGATAAGGGGGATAGAGTGGGGGGAAGCTGTTTAAGTCTTCCTTTTTTATACGATTGTGGTCCCCAATACATAATACTTATTAAAAATCTCCTCTAAGTTTACATCGGTGGAGTAAACGTTGTCCCCTACGATATTTGTAGTCATGGTAAAACGGGGTCACTTTGGTCCGTTTCGTAAAATGCTACTCCAAATTTTTGTTAGCTTAGAAACACTTGTGTTCGTTATTATCGAAAGTTTTATACTATTTTTTATTGGAGGATTAGGAACATTTTTGCGGAAAATATATTAATAACAACTTTTATGAAATTTTTTAGGGTGTCCCATAAGTAAAGGGCTCCCTTATTTGATACCATTTATACGAACATAACATTGATAACACGTCTAAATATTTTATCCTGTTTGAATGAGAACAACCTTTTGAGCCAGCCCTCTTATTATGGAGCATATCGTGCTCGAACTGGTGACCTCTACGTGCAATTGTTTATATATATTTTTTTAATATAAGGGACCATTTCTCCATCACATTGGTTGAAACCTCATCCAAGAAAAATAGCCCCATAAATCAACGCACTACTTATAACATAAACAGGGTGAATCTTCCATTTTTCTAAGAGGAAGAAACTTACGACTCCAATGATGACGGTTTGCCAAAGTCCAATTCCATTGTAAGCCGTACTAAAAAAACTAATAGTCATGATCCCTAGTAGTACGGCAATTGCTGGGCGCACGAGATTCGTCAACTTCTTCACTTTTGGAGAATCTTTATACTTCATTAAGAGACTAAGCAACAGAAGCATCATTATTAATGAAGGGGCGACCGTTGCAAAAACTCCGACAGCAGCTCCTAGAATCCCTGCTTGATGGTACCCAATATATCCAGCCATCTTGGTGGCAATTGGACCAGGTAACGCGTTCGCCAGAGCCAAAACCTCACTAAATTCATTTACCGTTAGCCATCCATACCGGTCAACCACTTCATTTTCAACAAGTGGAATAGATGCTGGACCTCCACCGTACCCTAGTATCCCTGGAATAAAAAAGGCTAAAAAAATTTGAACATAAATCATGAAGCTTTCACCTGCTTTTCTTCTCTTGATGTTCGCGAGAGAAGAGCGAATAATAGTAAAGCCAAAATCACAATTGCAGGGTGTATGCCTAAGACGGACAGTAACAATACACATCCTACTAATAAAGTAATTGTTCGTTTCCAACCAAGGCTCTTTTGTGATTTCTTCACAAAATCCCAGGTAAGAACGCCGAGCATGACACCTACGACAGGAACGACTGCTTGAGACATCCCTTGTACCCACGGTTTGTCTTTATATGAATTTAATACAGAAAGGAAAAACACCATGAGAATTATGGTTGGTAGGATACTAGCTAATACCGCGTTGATCATTCCGAACGCACCGCCAACTCTCCAGCCAATATAACCGGCCATCTTAGTGGCAATTGGACCAGGCAATGCATTTCCAAGCGCTAGAACATCTGAGAAGTCATCATCATTCATCCATTTATATTTTTCAACTACTTCTTTATAAACTAGCGGAATGGAGGAAGGTCCTCCTCCATACCCTAATATACCAACGCGAAAAAAAGCTATAAAAATATGCCATTGTGTCAACGTTGTCACCCTTTTTTATACTTAATAAATAAATTTTTTACCAGGCGGCAATTGCTCCATCTGTACGCGATTCTGTTCCACCCATTAGTACTCCCGTTTGCCAGTCTCTCCAAATAATCTGGCCACGTCCAAATGCGCCATGGTCGGTGGCTACTTGAATATCATGTCCTTTTCTCGCAAGAGCTTGCGCAATATGATTTGGGAAATGAGGTTCAACTAATACTTTCCTCTCTTTCATCCACTGCCATCTTGGAGCATCTAATGCCGCTTGGGGGTTAAAATGAAAATCAATCGTATTCATAATCACTTGGAAATGACCTTGAGGTTGCATGTAGCCCCCCATGACACCAAACGGTCCGATAGCTTCGTCCCCTTTTGTTAAAAATCCAGGAATAATGGTGTGATACGTTTTCTTGCCTGGCTTCAGTGCATTCGGATGTTCCGGATTGAGCGAGAAATCATGCCCCCGGTTCTGTAGGGCAATTCCTGTTCCTGGGATGACAATACCTGAACCGAATCCCATATAATTGCTCTGTATATAAGAAATCATATTTCCTTCTTCATCTGCTGCAGCTAAATACACAGTTCCCCCTTTAGGAGGTTCATAAGCTTGTGGTAAAAGAGCCTCTTCTCCGATAAGATCTCTTCTTTTTTTTGCGTATTTTTCAGACAATAATTCTTCTACGGATAGTGGCATATCTTTTTCTTCTGTAATAAACGCTTTTCCATCTGTAAATGCAAGTTTCATCGATTCAATTTGCTTGTGATATGTATCCACGGCGTCCTTCTCATAAAAATCGAAGCCTTTTACAATATTAAGTGCCATTAAAGCCACAAGTCCTTGACCATTTGGTGGGATTTCCCATACATCGTATCCTCTATAATTCGTTGAAATTGGCTTTACCCATTCTGCCTTGTATTCAGCTAAGTCATCTTCGGACAAAAATCCACCATATTTTTTAATATAGGAAGAAATTTTTTCAGCTAGCTCTCCTCTGTAAAAACTTTCTCCTTCCGTTTCTGCAATCGATGTTAATGTCGATGCATGACCAGCAGAAGACCACATTTCCCCAATAAAAGGGGCTCTGTTCTTTGGAGCAAATGTGTCAAACCAAGGTTGAAATTCTTTTCCTTTCAACAACGCTTTAAATTTTTTATAGGATAGTCCCCAATACTTTCCTAGGGTCGGGCTAATGGGATATCCTTCTTCAGCATAACGAATGGATGGAGCTAACACTTCTTTCAAAGGGAGTTTTCCAAATTTTTTCGAAAGCTCTACCCATGCTGCTGGGGCACCAGGAACCGTAATAGGGATCACTCCATGGACCGGCATGGACTCATTGCCTAGTTCTTTTACCGCTTCAATGGAAATGGATTTTGGAGAAGGTCCACTGGCGTTAAGTCCATGTAATTTCTTTTTTACCCAAACGAGTGCAAACGCATCGCCTCCAATTCCATTCGAGGTAGGTTCGACAACTGTTAAGGCAGCCGCTGTTGCGATCGCTGCATCAATCGCATTCCCACCTTTTTGCAAAATCTCTAACCCCGCCTGAGCGGCTAATGGCTGAGACGTCGCTACCATACCTTTTTTAGCAAACACCGTATTCCGAATGGACGGATAAGGCTGAAATAAATAATCCATTTTCATGAAAGTTCACTTCCTTTTTCTACATGATGGCATGCGACAAAATGATTATTCCCCTTATTTCTCCATTCCGGTTTTACTTGTTTACATACCTCTGTCGCTAATGGACAGCGTGTATGAAAAGCACACCCAGATGGTGGATTGGCTGGATTGGGAATTTCACCTAGCAAATGAATTCTCTGATGATTTCTTCCTACTTTCGGACGAGGAATAGAGGATAATAATGCTCTAGTATAAGGATGTAAAGGGTTTTCATAAAGTTGTTTTGTCGGCGCTAGCTCAGCTGTATTTCCTAAATACATCACCAACACACGATCGCAAAAATAACGGACAACTCCGAGATCATGGGAGATAAATAAATATGTCAAACCATATTTTGTCTGTAATTTTTTTAAGAGTTTTAAAACCTGAGCCTGCACCGATACATCTAGTGCAGAAACTGCTTCATCGCAGATGATAATGGACGGATTGAGGGCAATCGCACGAGCAATACCAATTCGTTGTCGTTGTCCACCACTAAACTCATGTGGGTATCGGTTGTAATGCTCTTCCTTCAAACCTACTTCTTTTAGAAGTTCTACTACTTTTTCTCTTCTTTCTTTACTCGATAGCTTAGTATGAATAACGAACACTTCTTCAAGGGCATCACCAATCCGTTGACGTGGATTAAGGGAGGCGTAAGGGTCTTGGAAAATCATTTGTATTTCTTTTTTAAAAGGCAAACGCTGTCGATCGGAAAGATGCTGAATTTCTTTATTTCGGAAAATAACCTTTCCTTTGGTTACATCTTCCAAACCAATAATCGTCCTACCTAAAGTTGATTTTCCGCAACCTGATTCTCCAACAATTCCTAAACTTTCTCCTTCAAAAACCTCTAAACTAACATTTTCAACGGCTTTTACATGTCCTTGAATACGTTTAAGGATTCCACCTTTAATTGGATAGTATTTTTTTACCCCTTCTAATCTAAGAATGGACGACGTTTTGATGGCTGTCTGCATCTTTATCCACCTCCTGAAGCCAACACTTCACTTTATGACCTTCGTCAACATCAAACTCTTTAGGTACTTTATTTATGCACTTCTTCATCACATAAGGACAACGAGGGTGAAAGCGACATCCACTAATTTCTTCATTCAAACTTGGTAAAGAACCAGGGATGGCTTCAAGCTCAAAGTCGGGCTCATCAATATTTGGCACAGAAGCTAAAAGTCCTTTTGTATAAGGATGCTGAGGATTTTCAAAAATTTGCTCAACCGTACCTTCTTCTACTTTTTCACCGGCATACATCACCATCACTCGATCCGCTACCTCAGCTACAACTCCCATATCGTGAGTAATCATTATAACTCCCATTCCAAGCTTTTCTTTCAATTCTTGAATTAGATCAAGAATTTGAGCTTGAATAGTGACATCTAATGCTGTCGTCGGTTCATCTGCAATTAACAAACGAGGATGACATGCAAGAGCAATAGCAATCATCACACGTTGTCTCATCCCACCACTTAATTCATGGGGATATTGTTTCATTCTTTTTTCAGGATAAGGGATCCCTACCTGCTGTAATAATTCTATTCCCTTTTTATGGGCTTCAGATTTACTGAGGCGATGATGGAGCATTAACGGTTCTCTTAGCTGATAGCCTATTGTAAGAACTGGATTAAGTGCTGTCATTGGCTCTTGGAAAATCATCGAAATATCTTTACCACGGATTTTTCTCATTCTTTCAGGAGATAATTTTGTTAAATCCTGATTATCAAAATAAATACTTCCTTCCTTTATATACCCATTACTAGGTAATAATCCCATGATGGAAAGAGACGTGATACTTTTTCCGCATCCAGATTCTCCAACAATACATAGCGTTTCACCTTGGCTTATGGAAAAGGATATGCCCCGGACGGCAGACAATTCCCCGTCTGACGTCCGAAAGGCAGTAACTAAATTTTTTACAGATAATAGATTTCTTGTCATTAATACACCTACTCTCTGTAAACGTTATAAAGTGACCATTGACCTGTTGGATCTAATTGCAAACCTTTGACAGATTGATCAAAAGCGGCTGTTACAACACCATGGTTCATCACTATAATCGGCGCATCTTTGACCAACAATTGATTTGCTTCATTTAGCTTTTGTTTACGAACGTCTTGATCGATATTCATTCTTGATTCTTCTACTAATTGATCAAATTCAGGATTGTTGTAACGGACTCGATTGGAAGCACCGATATTATCAGAATGGAAGTTAGGATAAAGTAACTCACTGCCGTCCGCTGTTACATTGGACCAACCAAGGAACGTAATGTCGTAATTACCTTCACGAGCTGTGTCGAGAAACGTTCCCCATTCCATTGTTTCAATTGACACTTTAAGTCCTGCTTCTGTTAATTGAGATTGTGCAATTTCCGCCATAAGCATATAGCTATCACGGTTCGCTACTAAAATGGTTAATTCTTTGTCTCCAAAGTTATTTTTCTTTACGAGTTTCTTTGCTTTTTCAAGGTTATACTCATAACCGGCTTTATCTGCTAATTCATCAAATCCAAATACTTTCGGTCCAATGACACTGTTTCCTTTTACACCTAGTCCGTTTAGTTTGTTTACATATGCCTCTCGATCAAGAGCATAAGCTACTGCCTGACGAAATTCCGGATTATTCATTGGTTCTTTTTCCATATTGAAGCCCATGTAGTAAACAGGAGTTCCTTCTTTCTTAATCACTTCAACATTTTTAAGAGATTCGACACGCTTCAATTGCTCCGTTGGAATGGCATCAATGAAGTGTACTTTCCCTGTTTGAAGCATGGAAATGGCAGTTGTTACTTCTGGCACAACTTTAAACACTACTTTGTCCAGCTTAGGAGCACCTTGCCAGTATTCTTCATTCTTTTCAAGCACCACTTGATCACCAGGTGTCCAACTGACGAATTTGAATGGTCCAGTTCCAACTGGTTCTTTCATAAGGTCTTGTGATTGATCCGCTTTTGGACTCACAATTGAAGCGTTTGTATGTGATAATGCTGCTAATAGCGGACCGTATGGATATTTTGTTTTAATTTCTACAGTATAATCATCTATTACTGTAACGGATTCAACTGGTTCTAAAAGAGAAGCTCTTGGTGCAGCCGTTTTTGGATCCCTAAATTTATCGAACGTATATTTTACCGCTTCAGCATTAAAATCAGTCCCATCATGGAACTTAATCCCCTCTTTTAATTTGATAATCCATGTAGTGTCGTCAGGTGTTTCATAGGATTCTGCTAATAATGGTTCAATTTCCATTGTTTCTGGATTTCTTGTGAAAAGAGTTTCATAGACTTGATTAATGACATTCGAGGAAACGGAATCATTGGTTAAAATAGGAGAAAGTCCCACGACATCTGAAGTTGTTGCGTATGTAATTTCTTGTGGTACGTTTCCACCAGTTTTACTTTCATTACCACTTGAACTACTTGAACAACCTGTTGATATCAAAACTAATAAAGCTACTATTGCTACCAACCATTTCTTCACTTTATTATCCTCCTTTAATATTTTATTGATTCAAATCCATATTTGGATCGAGAGCATCTCTTAATCCATCACCTACGACGTTAAAAGCAAAAACAATGAGCATGATTGCAATTCCTGGTACAATCGTCATATGTGGAGAAGTCCACATAAAATTTTGTCCTTGGGCAATCATCGCTCCCCATTCAGGAGTCGGTGGCTGTGCACCTAATCCTAAATAGCTAAGAGCTGATGTCGACAAAATTGCCGTTGCCATTCTCATGGTGGCAAATACAATAATCGGAGCTAAACAGTTAGGAAGAATATGTTTGACTAAGATTCGTAGATCACTAGCTCCCAATGATTTCATCGCTTGAATATACTCCTGTTTTTTGATACTTAACACAGAGCCTCTTACAATACGAGCACAAGTTGGAATGGACCAAATACTGATCGCAATAGCTACATTCAATAAGCTTGTTCCAAGAATTGCTATAATAAGCATTGCAAGCAAAATTCCGGGAAAGGCAAAAAGTAAATCTACCACTCTCATAATCAATCCATCGAGTCTTTGGTAATATCCTGAAAGTAAACCAAGGATTACGCCTCCAATAAGGCCAAGACTGACAGCTGTAATCCCAACAACTAAGGAAATTCTAGCCCCATATACGATTCTGCTCCACATATCTCTTCCTAGATTATCTGTTCCAAGCCAATGTCCTTCAGAGAAGACCGGAAGTTCACTCGATGATAAATCCTGCTGTACTGGGTCATAAGCCGTAATAAATGGTGCAGCAATAGCAAGAAAAATTTGAATAGTGATAATTACGAGTCCTATAACAGCTAGCTTATTTTTCAATAACCTCTTCGCCGTTGTAATAAGATACTTTTCTTTCGTTTTTGACTGAACAGAACTTGTGACGTTTTTATTTGTAACCACTTCAGCTGACAATGAACTTCCCCCTTTCCTCATTAGTCATAGCTGATTCTTGGATCGATAAAGACATAAATGATATCAACAATTAGATTGACTAATACAAAAAGAGTGGCAACTAATAATACGGAACCCTGTACCATTGGAAAATCTCTTGCTGCGATGGCATCGATCATGAGGCGTCCTATTCCGTTGATAGCAAATACCTGTTCTGTAATAATCGTTCCACCTAATAAAAATCCAAAATTTAACCCGATTACTGTAATGATAGGAATCATAGCGTTTTTAAGAGCATGAATCCCAATAATTGACTTTTCTTTTAAACCTTTTGCTCTTGCTGTACGTATGTAATCGGCTCGAATGACTTCAAGCATGGAAGAGCGGCTCATCCTTGCAATCATGGCTGCAGATCCTGTTCCTAAAGTAATAGCTGGTAAAATCAGTTGTTTCATTCCTTCTAACGTCCAAAATGGTGCGTCTAATCCACCAACCGGAAGAACTTGCAAATTAACTGCAAAGACGAGAATCAAGATCGTTCCGAGCCAAAAATTTGGAATAGAAATTCCGGCTAAAGCGAAAACTGTACTCGTCACATCTAACCAAGAATTTTGTTTTAGAGCGGAAATAATACCAGCCATAACCCCAATCACGACTGCTACAATCATACTGGCTATCGCCAAGTTAAGAGTGTTCGGGAACCTTATAGCAATGGCCTCAGCAACAGACTGTTTTGTTTGGTAGGAGTAGCCCAAATCCCCTTGCAAGGTCCCCTTCAAGTAGTTCCAATACTGAACCAAAAAGGGATCATTAAGACCTAAATTTTCTCTAATAGCAGCAATGTCTGATTCTGTTGCAGTTGGTCCACCAATAATTGCTGCTGGATCACCTGGAGCAATATGCATGCTAGCAAATACGAGAAAAGAAATCCCAATGAGCAAAAGAATAAGCTGGATAAACCGCCGTACAATCAGGGCAATCATGACAAAATAAACAACCTCCTTTAAATTAAAATAATCACCATTCAAGACTTCGTTTGTTAACCAAATGTTAAAAATACCTTAACAAACGGAACTAAAAATTTGTTATTACCGATTATATCGGATGACAAAAGAAAAATCTATAAATTTTTCAAAAATTTTATATATTATTAATAATCAATAATATCACTTTCATAATTAGTAAGACGTTGCTTCATCCCACTACCACTGTAAAGGGGTTGGCATGTTTATTTGATTTAGAAGACAAATCCCTTTCTATTCATCTACAATCAAAAATGATTATTTTTACAAAGCTTAAAAAGCACAAAAAAAAAGAGCTTATCAATATGGTTAAGCTCTTCTCCTATAGTTTAAGGCCATTTCTACTTTTAAATCGCCTTAATAAAATATGACTTTCTACTCTTGTAATTCCTTCTAAGGAGTAAAGTTCATTATTTACAAATTTCTCTAATGCAGCAAAATCTTCTACTAGTACGTGCATATGTAACGTACTTGGTCCTGTCATTTGATAACAGCTTGCAACACTCGGATTATCAGCTAACGTTTGAGCTACCTTTACTAAATAAGCGGGTTCACAATCAACTTCAAAGAAGGCAGATACTTTTTTTCCAAACTTTTCAGAGTTGATAACAACACTAAAACGTTCAATTACACCACTCTCGATTAGTTGATTCACACGCTCACGCACCGATACACGAGATAGATTTAAGCGCTTTCCAATTTCCGCATAAGAAAGACGGCCATTTTCTGTTAACAATTGCAATATTTTACGATCAATTTCATCAATTTTCATTTCTACTCCTCCATTTTGCCCGTCTCCTAATTTCACAAGTAAATTCATTATACCTATATTCAAGATAGGTGAAAAGTCCGGATCAGAATTTTACAAAAATTCTTTAAAAAATATATATTATTCCTATTATCTTTTAAATACTGCGCATTAAGTATCAGACGTTATATTTTTTTAGATTCTACTCCAATATATTTAATCAAAAGTGATTATTAGCAGATAAAGTTATTTTAAAACCTAAGTATCTTCAAAAAACGAGCCCGATTATAGAATTTACAATTAGCTTATCTTAACTAGTAATATGAAATAATTTCTTTTATTTCAAAATTTTAATATAGATGTGTTACCATTGATATTGAATTAACATTATTTTCAGGGGAGGTTACTGATGAAATTAAAAATCGATTGATCATAGGGTTTATCGGTTGTTTACTTCTTTTTGTCTTTGGAATTACCCGTATGTTAAATGATTCATTAAGCAATGGTTCTCTTATTTTTGCCCTTATATCTGTAATCGGTTCACCTATTGCAGCAATCGCTATAGCAATAAACTACAAGAGACTTAGTAACTGAATAAACGATCCTCATCAGCATTACCCAAAAATGTAAAAAAGGACATAATCCATATTACAGGTTTGCGCCTGTTTGTTAAATTTTAAAGTTATTCAAACTAGGATAACGATATGATTCACTTACGGTTGACACGAAAAATCAGTTTCTATTTCTAAACCTTTTTCAGCTTTAGCATTTTTATATCTTCATTACATTTTCTTTAATAACTAATTCCGACTTTTGTTTTTTAATTATGATTACAAATAAACTCGCCAATAAGCAAAAGATTCCCGCTAAAAAGAATGCCCATGTGTAAGAATTAAATATCTTATAGATAAGACCTCCACCGTATGCGGCGACTGCTGCACCTGCTTGGTGAGACGCAAAAATCCACCCGTAAATAATCCCACTTTTCTCTATTCCAAAGACTTGTCTTGAAATACTGATCGTTGGGGGCACAGTCGCAATCCAATCTAAACCGTAAAAGACAGAGAAGATCACTAGTAGGATGATAGAGCCTTCTTTTAGCGCATAAGTGAGTAATACTAGAGAAGCTCCTCTTAGACCGTAATACCAAAACAACAACCACCGGTTATCGAGTCGGTCTGATAACCATCCAGATATAGTTGTTCCAATTAAATCAAAGATTCCCATAAATGAAAGCAAAGAAGCTGCTGTTACAACAGGTATTCCGTAGCTAATACAGTAAGAAACAAAATGCGTCCCAATTAAACCACTCGTTGAAAGCCCACAAATAAAAAAACTACCCGCTAACAGCCAAAATTCCTTCACTTTTACAGCCTCAAATAAAGACTGGAACGCGATAACAATCGGATTTTTCTTTTGAACTACAGTAGTCTCTTTTGGTTCTTCCTCAAGGCCATATGGAAAAATACCAACTTCCCTCGGACTATTTTTCATAAATAATAGAATGATAACCAGCATGATAATACTAAGTAACAGAATTAAGCCAATCGCCCAGCGCCATGAATAATTTTCAATAACAATGGCTAAGACCGGTAGTAAGATTAACTGACCAGTCGCCGTACTGGCTGTCAATATTCCGACTGCAAGCCCTCTTCTTTTCTCAAACCAACGATTCGCTACATAGGGACTTAATACCGTTAAAAATAGTCCTGAACCTAGTCCGATAATAATGCCCCAAATGAGAATGAGATGCCACGATTGCTGCATGAAAAAGGTAAGTACAATTCCTGTCAATAAAGTGACCATAGCAGCCATCATCATTTTCTTTAATCCAAACGCTTCAATTAATGCCGCCATAAACGGACCTGATATTCCATATAGAAACAAACTTATGGCAAAGGCCAAAGAAATAACAGAACGATCCCAGCCAAACTCATTTTCAAACGGTACGATAAATACCCCAGAGGATGACCTAACAATTCCAGCTACAATAATAGAAAAAAATGTAATGATTAAAATAATCCAACTATAATGAATACGATTCATACGCTCACTCACTATCTTCAAAATTTAACAAAATTATTATAATAAAATAATCAGACAAAGAAAATTTTGCTAACTCTTTGTTTTTAATTTAAATTATCCCAAGTAATCATCTAAACTTAGCTAGAGTGTGTTCTTTATCTACTTTTCTTTTAGCTTGATATCTCCCTACACTTCAAACAATTAAGGTAAATGAATATCTTTTTCCATCTTTTTACCATTAGCTTTAGCATTAAGAAAAATCATATGACCTATAAACGCAAAAATGATGATAAATAATATCAAAATAGATACGAGTTTATTTACTTCAAATGAAGTCATTACTTGAATTCCGATATATAATCCTACTCCCCAAATGATGATTCCTGAAACCTTATTTAACCGTCTTAACCATGTTCCCTGTGTATCAATTCTCCCAATTACATAACCAGCAACAGCTAACCCTAAAAACCATAACCAGGATACAAAAATACAGGCTAAGCTGAAAGCTAACTTTTGCGGTCCCTCATAATTTAATGAACTTGTACCAATAACACCAATCGTATCTAAAATAGCGTGAGGATTTAGTAAAGAAACAGACATAGCAAACAGTATTTGTTGCTTTATTGTCATTTGGCGGTGATTATTATCTGTTGATGAAGGATCACTGTTCCAAATGCTCCAACCCATATAAAGTAAAAATAAGAAACCGATTATAAAAATTCCTAGTTTTAGCCAAGCAAATGTAAGAACAACCACAGAAACTCCTAAAACAGCTAAAGAAATAAGTAACGTGTCACATAATGATGCAACTAATACGACGGGTACAGTCCTGATAAAAGGCTTTAGTGTTGCCCCCTGGTTAAATACAAAAACATTTTGGGCACCTAATGGTAAAATAAGCCCAAAAGCTAATAGTACTCCATGTACAATAGGCTCCAGCATATAATCACCTTTTAAATGTTTTTTTATAAAGTTGAATTTGAAGATATTATAGATTAGGAACTGGGGAACTTTCTACAGATTTATTACCTACTAAACAAAATGTTTTTGGCGATAATTTCTCTCTTTAAATAGTCTTCTATTATGGTTTTCTTTCAGTTACCATTAATGCATCATCATATCTGTACGTACTGAATGAACCTCTCCTATCTACACTTCGCTTAGAGGTGGGAGACTTTTCGGTAAACATGTTAAAACAATTAATTCTGAATATAAAGGATTTCAAACCATATTATAGGAAATAACAGTAAACAATTCCCAAAGGAGGATGTTTTAATGAGCGAATCTTTAATCAATGGAATCCACTACTTTAGAATTCCTGTTATTGATTTAGGTGAATCCGTAAAGTGGTATACGGAATGCTTAGGTTTCAAATTAAGACATAATAGAGGCGACTTAGCTGTTTTGGAGTTAAAGACGGGTCCATTGTTAGTTTTGGTTCAAGCAGATAAAGATTCCCGCGGGCATTTTACTATAAATGACCAACCTGAATTTTCAGTAGGGTTCACGACTTCAGAAATCGAAAAATTACATAAACATTTATCTGATCACGGTATAGAAGTTGATGAAATACAAATGGATAATGGACATCACTTTTTTTACTTTTATGACCCAACTGGTAACAAGCTTCAAGTCCATAATTAAAAAATTATATTTATAAAAGGTTAACTACTGTAGGATACTTCTGCAGTTTTTTTGTGTTTAGAAACTTCATCCCTATTTATAAGTAATCCGGATGGTGAATGCACTTTTATTAACGATACCGGCAATGGGAAATATTCTGCTCCTTCTTGGACTATTTTTCTACATTTATTCTGTGTTAGGAACAATTCTGTTTGCTAAGGTGTCAAAAGAATATTTGGGGTCACTAGACTTAAGTTTACTAACGTTGTTCCAAGTGGTGACATTGGAATCATGGGCTAGCGGTGGAATGAGACCGATTTTTGAGGAAATTCCATGGTCTTGGCTGTATTTTGTCACCTTTATCTTGTTTGGTACTTTTATTATTTTTAACTTGTTCGTCGGAGTTATTGTCAATAATGTTGAAAAAGCACATGACATGAATGATGAAACAGATGCTAAAAAAACAACATCTCCAGAGGAAGAATCAGCTGCTTTACGAAACGAAATTCCGAATTAAAACGGTTGATTGTAAAGATGCAAAGGTCGGATCCCTTACAAAATAGGAATCAAGCTAGTGGTGACTACCACTAGCTTTTTGTATACCGTGGTTGGCTTTATTAATTGGAAGGTCTTTTTTATTAATGTTCTTGATTTTATGGTTCGTACTCTCTGCTTTTGGTTTTATAAGGTGTTAAAAGTATTATAAAATATGAGCTTCCCAAGTTTTTATGGTCTTCGCTATTTTATGAAAAGTAATCACTAATAATAATAATAAATCATTGTTAGAGAGATTAAGGAGAACCGTATCATAAGTAAATGAGGTTTGTGCCAAAGCTTGATAATCGATTACATAAGAATTTAAAGATGCCCCACATTAGACGTTGAAATAAGTTACTTGTATCCCCAGGCTTACTAACTTAGTCTTGGTTTTTCTGAAAATCTGCAGCCTTATTGATCATGTGATCATCCCCATCTCATTTCCATTTTGTACTGTTTTACGAAAACTCAGTAAAAATAGGCCTTTCTATCAGTAACAATACCCAATTATCATACATATTTTGTTGGGGAGAGTACTCGAAGTATTGTCAGATTTATCTGTTAAACAATTGTTTTTCAGAGGATATTCGCTCTGTTTCCCTTTTCGTGTTGCTGGCAACCCTTATGAATTTAAATACGGAGGTATGAAAATGAATAATTTCCATAGGGAACTTCAAATGTTGAATGTTGGTGATTTCCAGGCGAGTGAGGCAGTTCCTTGGAACCAAAACTATTATATTGATTCGGCTCGACAATGCGGTGGTTTTGGTCGTTGCTTTTTTAGTTGCTTTTTTAGTTGCTTTTTTTGCTTTAACTGCTCTAATTGTTTTCGTTGCGGCGGTCGTTGCGGTGATCGATGTGGTGGTCGTTGCGGTGATCGCTGCGGTGGTCGTTGTGGCAATCGCTGCGGTGGTTAATCATTCCAGTTTTCTAAAGAAAACCTTATTGCCTAAGAAGCCCCTGCATGAGTTGTTGCAGGGGCTCTTCTCTTTAAGTTTAGACATAACAGACAAAATGCGGTTCATAGGATGATAGTGAAAGTAATTGATGCAGATTCGAGAACAGCTTACAGGTAAGGAGGAGCAGAATGACAAATTTGACCCCTTCTATGCGTCTGAAAGTGAAAAGGGATACGTTTTTTCTCCCTGATTCAAACAGCGGTGTGTATATTCGAAACAACTTAAGTTCGTTCCGTATGAAAGGCAGTATGATCGATAAGTGGATTGAAAAACTGATACCGATGTTCAATGGGGAGTACACGTTGGGGGATTTGACAGACGGATTGCCGGGACCATATCGGGATCGGGTGTATGAAATTGCAGAAGTGCTGTACCGAAACGGGTTTGTTAGGGACGTGAGCCAAGACCGTCCGCATCAATTAGCGGATCAGATTCTTAAAAAGTATGCTTCTCAAATTGAATTTTTGGACAGTTTCGGTGATTCGGGCGCGTACCGTTTTCAAGCCTATCGTCAGGCCAAAGTGTTGGCGATCGGCTCTGGCCCTTTTTTTATCTCGTTGGTTTTTGCGTTGATTGAATCTGGATTGTCCAAGTTTCACGTGTTGGTTACGGAAACTGTGCCGACTAATCGGCAGCGGATAGTGGAACTGGTGTTACATGCCCGTAAAACGGACCCCGAGGTAGTGATAGAAGAGGTCACACTGCAGAAGGAGGGGGAACGTTCTTGGCGGCAGATTGTGCAGCCGTTTGATTCAATTTTGTATGTGTCGCAGGATCGCGATGTAGAGGAACTACGACTTCTTCATACGGTTTGTAGAGAAGAGAAGAAGATGTTCCTCCCCGCCATATGTCTGAAGCAGGTGGGACTGGCAGGTCCGCTAGTCTCCCCAGACTCTGAAGGATGTTGGGAGTCTGCATGGCGCTGCCTGCACCAATCCGCGCTTAGCAAAGATCAGCCATTAGACACTTTCTCTTCAACAGCAGGAGCGATGCTGGCCAATGTGATTGTGTTTGAATTGTTTAAAAAGGTTACCGGAGTGATCGAATCGGAACAAAAGAATCAATTCTTCCTGCTTGATTTGGATACATTGGAAGGAAACTGGCATTCGTTCATGCCTCATCCGTTGGTGACTGGACGTGTGACAGCCGAATGGGTTCAAGATTTCGATTTGCGGCTCGAACAGAGAGCAAGCCGAGGTGAACCGAGCGAATTGTTTCTTTACTTTAGCCAGTTGACATCGGAGAAATCGGGGATTTTCCATATTTGGGAGGAAGGGAATTTAAAGCAGCTGCCGTTAGCCCAGTGCCGCGTTCAGACAATTGACCCGTTATCGGAGGGACCGGCTGAGCTGTTGCCAAGTATTGTATGTACAGGTCTGACACATCAGGAGGCACGTCGAGAAGCCGGCCTGGCCGGAATTGAAGCGTATGTGTCGCGAATGATCAGTGAGCTCGTTACGGTTCTACCTCCACAACAGCGTACTATGGTAGAACCCCAGGAATTTATTGGTGTTGGAGCGGGTGAAACGTTTGCGGAAGGTGTTTGCCGTGGGTTACAAAAATATTTGGCTGAGGAACTTAGTAAGCAACAGATCGCTCAGAAGAATCCTGTCTCTCGGGTGCAGTTGAGTACGGTAGAAGATGAGCGCTGCCGGTTTTATTTGCAAGCACTGACAACAATGCAGGGAGCACCAATAATCGGCTTAGGAGAGAAAGTGGCCGGCTTCCCTGTGGTATGGGTTGGAACGAATGGTCGCTGGTATGGTAGTGTAGGTTTGAATATAACATTGGCGTTACAGAAAGCGCTACAACAGGCACTTATGAAAGCACAAAACGAAGTGGATTGTCTCACGATACAAGCTTTGGAGGTTTCATCCGTACCTTTGGAAAAAAAGGTGCCGCTAAGCCTTTTAATCCCTACGTGTGAAGAGACGACACAATCTGAGGTCTTACAGTCCGCAATGCAGGTGTTGGAACGGAACCACAAGCGGCTCTTGGTCTTTGAACTAGCGCTGGAACCATTTTTGAGAAAGGAATTGGCAGGAGTGTTTGGTGTATTGGTGCGAGAGGAGGAATCCCGGTGAGTGCTACAGTGGTGGTTGTCGGAGAAGGGTTATTGGCTGATTTTGTGTGCGAAAAACTGCCTACCCAATACCAGGTAGTTCGTCGAACCGATTTCGAGGCAGGCGTACCGGAAGCAACCGATTTGGTTCTAGTATTGCACGATGGCTGGAATCCATCGGTTCATAAAAAAGCGGAAGAGGTGTTACGACCAATCGGTATCCCTTGGCTGCGAGGCTTTGTTTCATTTGGTGAGGGGGTGATTGGTCCACTGGTAAGCCCGGGTACGCCGGGGTGCTCCCAGTGTGCAGACACGCGTCTACTAATGGCAGGACGCGACCGTAAAGAGATGTGGGAGATGCAACAGAAGCTGGCGAAGCAAGGAGGAATATCGTGTGACGCGTGGGTATCTCGCACGGGACTTTTGCAGGTGGCTTACCTGCTAGCGGAGGAGGCACAGAGGATCTTACAAGGCAGCTTGCCCCGCTCGGAAGGACGGGTGTTTTTGCTCAACCTAAAAACACTGGAGAACTCATGCCACTTTATTCTACCCGATTCGTTGTGTGCAGTCTGTAGTCCTTTACCTGACGATTCATCGACAGCAGCCCAAATTTCACTGAAACCAAGTCCAAAAATCAGCCCCGATAGTTACCGTTGCCGTACGATGGACGATCTCAATAAAGTTCTGCGTAAAGACTATCTAGATCACCGGACCGGATTTTTGAATGGTAAAATATATGAATTCGCGACGCCGTTTGCTGATGTCATCGTAAACCTACCTTTGTTCACGGCAGATGAGGGAGTAGCAGGCCGGACTCATTCATATGCGGTAAGCGAGTTAACTGCCATTTTGGAAGGCTTGGAGCGGTCCTGCGGTATCGCCCCCCGTGGAAAACGGACAGTGGTGCATGATAGTTTCCGTAATCTGAGAGATCAAGCTCTCAATCCTGTCAAAGTAGGGGTACACGCGAAGGAACAGTATGAACAGCCCGGTTTTCCATTTAAACCGTTTCATCCTGATCGCCCAATGAATTGGGTATGGGGCTATTCGTTTTTACAAGAGCGTCCGATTCTGGTTCCAGAGTTGCTTGCCTATTACAGCTTGGGCTGCGGGCAGGGGTTTGTCTATGAAACGTCCAACGGATGCGCGTTAGGCGGGAGTTTGGAGGAGGCTATTTTCTACGGTATTTTGGAAGTGGTGGAACGTGATTCGTTCCTGATGACTTGGTACGCGCAGCTGTCTCTCCCGCGTCTTGACCCTTATTCTGCTAACGATCAAGAATTGCAGTTGATGGTCGACCGTGTAAGGGCGGTGGCGGGATATGATCTGCATTTGTTTAACTCGACGATGGAGCATGGAATTCCAAGCGTTTGGGCGTTAGCGAAAAATAGGAAGCAAAAGGGATTGAATATCATTTGTGCGGCTGGAGCTCATCCAGACCCGGTACGGGCGGTGAAAAGTGCGGTTCACGAGTTGGCTGGTATGATGCTGACGCTTGACGAGAAATTAGAAGCCAACCAGGAGGAGTATGTGCGAATGTTACAAGATTCTTCCCTTGTCCAGAAGATGGATGATCATGGAATGCTGTACGGTTTACCACAAGCGGAAGAGCGCCTACAGTTTTTGCTGGATGATAGTCGTCCGTTGCGAACGTTTCACGAGGAATTTAAGTGGAAGGCGAGACATACAGACCTGACCGATGATCTACAGGACATTCTTCAGGTATTTCGTGGATTGAACCTTGATGTGATTGTGGTGGACCAGACCACATCGGAAACCTTAAGAAACGGATTGTATTGTGTGAAAGTGCTGATTCCGGGGATGTTGCCGATGACATTTGGACATCACCTTACTCGATTAATAGGGCTGGAAAGGGTGTTGAAGGTACCAATGGAACTCGGGTATGCGAAACAACCACTGACACTTGAACAGCTCAATCCATATCCGCATCCGTTTCCATAAGTGGAGACTAGGAGGTACGAGGATGAGTCTTGAAGCATTTCTACACAATCTACATTTTGACATTGAGAAGGCAAGCCCACCGGACTGGGAAGTGGATTGGAAAGATGCACCGCTTGCGTATAAGCTCTATCGCGGTTTGCCTGTAGTTCCTCTTTCTCTGGAAGTACCAATGACGCTTGAAGGACGAAAAGTTCCCGCAACGCCTGACCTTCGTGAAATCGGTCATTTTCTCTGGTATGTATACGGTCTCACTCAATTTTGTCAGTCAGTCTTTCCTTTGGATTCGACAGAACAAGAGGCCGACCTCATGCAGTCATATCGACGATTTGTTCCTTCCGGCGGGGCGTTATATCCAAACGAATTGTACGTATATCTAAAGATAGAGGATTTGCCTGCTGGAGTGTACCATTATGATGTAGCGCATCATCGCTTGGTATTGTTACGAGAAGGGAAATTCGATTCATATATTGCCCGTGCTCTCGGTAATCGCTGTGACGTGTCTGCTTGTTTCGGTACTGTGTTTGTGTCGACTATGTTTTGGAAAAATTTCTTTAAATACAATAACTTTGCCTACCGTCTGCAAGGACTGGATGCTGGTGTGCTGATTGGACAGTTACTAGAAGTGGCAAAACGGTTCGGCTTTGCATCGGGGGTGTACTTCCAATTTCTTGATCGGGCCATCAACCATCTCCTTGGGCTATCCGAACAGGAAGAGAGCGTGTATACGGTTATTCCGCTATCGGTGGAACCTACAGTCTTGTTTACGAACAGGAGTAATATAGACGAGATTGTTTCTTCCGACGAATTATGCCAAGAGTTGACAGCAATTCATTGTAATCACTATGTCCGGTCACGGAGGATTATCGACTATCCGATGTTAACTAAAATGAATGAAGCATCCATACTGGAATCAACGCGATCGTTTCGACAGATCAAGGCGAAGGAAAGGATGAATAGTGAAGGTGAATCGGTGGCTCTACCTCACGTGAAGCGGCTATCTTATGATTTGGCGTCGGTCTGTCGAATACGATATTCACCGGACATGGATTTCGTTTTGGGAAAGGTAAGTCAACTGCAATTGGCCGCACTACTTCAGGAGGCAACGGCTTCCTTCTCGTATCGAAATGATTTGGATGAAGCACATAAGATGCATGAGTCCCGTGTCTCATTGTATGGCTGTTTGTATAATATTGAAGGTATTCCGAATGGTGCATATCATTATGATAGCGCTGCCCATACATTACGACAGATACATCTCGGAGATCATCGACTCCAGTTACAATACGGAATGTCTGGACATAATGTGAATTTGTTCCAAGTACCGCTCTGCCTACATGTAGCAGGGGACAAGGATCACTTCATAACGGAACTGGGATATAGAGGTTATCGTATCCAACAGATGGAAGCTGGAATGCTCGTGCAACGGTTATTGTTAGCGGCGGCAGCCCTCGGGCTGGGGGGGCACCCACTCCTAGGGTTTGATGCGAACTTATGTGATGCGATTTACAAAATGGGTTCACAAGGAAAAACCACCCTAATCCAAATTCCGATCGGTCCATATCGACCTCGCGCTTGGTTGAAGGGAAGTTTGCATAGCTAAGTAAGAAGAAGAATGAAAGCATTGGTTCTGCTATGAGTAAATGTGTTATTCAGCTTTCACCGTTAAAAATTAGCCCTAAACTTTAATGGATTGAATGAATCCACTTCCTGTCCTACCACCTTAGGATAAACAATAGAGGCTATAAGTCTAGTAAAGAACAGTAAATTGTTGGATTTATTAAATAATACGTATATGACCAAAGAGTTAGTTTAGCAAGAGTTTCTATGTGCTATATAAACAAAAATAAAAGAAAAAACCTTGATATATCAAGGTTTTTTTCGCTTGTGTATAAGTATGGAGCATACCGGGCTCGAACCGGTGACCTCTACGCTGCCAGCGTAGCGCTCTCCCAACTGAGCTAATGCCCCATGGATAAATATTGATATATCAATATTTTGACCAACAATTGAAACATTTTGACCTTCTTACAGGAATTTTTCAGAAATTTTAATGTAATGTAGTCTGTCTGTATTGTATAGCGTTGTGTTAGGATATGTCAAGAGTGTTAGTATCGAGACAAGAGAGGTCTTGCATATAGCAAGACCTAAAGATTACAAATTGATTGAATTATTATAAACCTTAATCAAATTTTTTTTTATAATAGCCCTCATTGCTTCAATACTGTAAATATCGTCTTTCTGTGTATCATCCTATGACAGTTAGCACAAACAGGAACTAAGTCTGTTTCAGTGTTAATTTCCACTTCTTCTTTAATCGTGCTTAGCGGTTTTACATGATGAACCTCAATAAAATCTTTTCCCCGCTCACCATAAAACTTCTTAAAATTGAATCCACAAGCGACACAGTTTAAACAAAAAATTTCAATACATTTTTACGATTAGTTCCATCTCTTTCATATTTTCTACCATAATAATTTATAGGAGTCCCCTCAACTCTAGTTCATATATCTCTACTTCCTCAGATTCTTTATCTTGAAGCAAAAATAATACCTCACTATGTCTTCATAGGAAGCTATGTACTATTAAATAAATTTTTCCTTTCGATCAAGAGATAAATAAAAGGAGAAAAGTCCTCACTACGGCTTCTATCCTGTCAAAGCGAAATAAGCGATTTTTATAATTTTATTGATTATAGGTAAGACCATCAATATTTGAAAAAGGTTGATATATCAAAGTTTCTCCAAATCTTAAATATGATAGGTTATACCGAATAAATCGAATGGCACCATTTCGGCACGAAACTTGGCACTAATTATGGCACCAGAAAAAAGTCCTCTAAAGGTTGAGGTGATAAGCTTTCTAAGCACATTAAAAGTACTGGAGAGCTTAATAAATAGATTCTACTAATAACCGTAACGAAATACTTGAATATCTTATTGGATTAATTCGACATGAGAAATATCACATTGAAAGAGAATCAAAATATGTTTCTGAATTAGCTGATTTAGTTATTAGCGAATTACAACATATAAAGAATTTAGCACAAGATACGAGAGCCGGCCACATTGCCAGACCTAATATGAATAAAATTTTTTATACGTTACAACAAATATCTGATAAATATCAATAGTTAACATTTTTTATCTCTTATTATTAAAAGCGCTTTTAGTAAGAAGATCTAATACTTTCCCACCTGGTTTTAAACTAATTGCCGTATATCTATGAGCAAGTGCAACAGGGATTACAGCATTTTCGTATAAATCAAACTCAAACTCTCGTATAATGTTTAAAGCTTTATTCAACTGTTTATAATTATTTAAATTTGATTTTTCTTGAATAAAAGAGTCTCTTTTTATTGATGATTTATCTGGAAAGGGATATATTAAATTAAAAACAAAAGTTCGATTTGTAGATGTCTTATAAACGATGTCTTGACCATAATAAGTTTCATATCCATATCCATTTTTCGCCTTTTCACGACCAGGACTAATATATTTATATCTAAAATCGTCACTAACTGCAAATATTCTATTTTTAGGAATATATTTATCTATTAACTTCATGTATTCAACTACTTGTCCAGTCTTTTGAATGCCCATTATAAAAGCTTCTTCGTAATTTTTTTCTCGTAAAGTATTATTAATATCATGAATAAATTTCAATATTGTTGCGTGTAACCATGCTGGTGGACCAAATATAGCTAAAGGACCGTCCACTATAAAAGCTATTTTTCCTATCACACTAAGGGAGCCAGTTTCATACAGACATCTAATATAATGAATTGGTATTAAATGCTCGACTACTTGCATAAACCTTGATAAAGCTGTTGTATTGGATTGATATTCATATACCTCTTCCCATAATCGCAAGCAATCAGAAGGAAATATAGGTTCTTTACATTTAGGGCAGGTTTGTTGTTCCTCAATATTTAATACTTCTATTTTCTTTTCATCACAATTTTCATTAGGACATTTGTGTATATATAATTTGTCAGGATCATTTGTCCCAAGTTGATCATCCTTGTCACCTACTGGTCGTCTAGATGCTAAATGAAATAAGGTAGTTCTTAGACTAGTATTTGGGTCATTATCATCAATTCGGTATTCATATAATCTCTTATCAACCTCAGCTCTAAAGCTATCTCTAACAGAATTAAACCCCTCTAAAATTACATTTGCGCTTGGAAGAGGAAAAGGAATTGAATCATTGTTTTCTTGAAGTTTTGCCACTGCAAAGGGATTCACAAATTTGTTGTTACTAGTCCGTAATGATCTAAACTGTGAAAGATTTATTAGTAGACTCCCGATTTTTACATAGCCAATTTTTGTACTTGGGAGAAATTCATCAATACTAGCCTCATATAAACTTCCATCAACAGCTACTATACTCTCAGGTAATTCTTCATGATTAATATCTACTTCTTTAAAGTGAGTTGCTAATCTTTCAGCTTCCTCTAAACTAGGTTCAGTTAACGTTTGACATCTAGCAAGAAAGTTATGCACATCTGGACTTTTTATCAAATTAGAATGCGATGACTTATCTGCATACTGATTTTCGTAAGGCATAAAATCACTCCATCTTAGAAATTATCATAGAAAATAGGGGAAAGATTTTTCCCCTTATTTAAATCAAGCATTATTTGGATCGAATTTATCAATTTGAACCGGTACGACATATGGACTTGAAAAGGTTTTAACCCTAGCAAATCCAACATCTTGTGCTTTTAATAACGATTTACTAAAATCACTGAAATCATAAAATTTTGCTAGCTCCTTCACTTCTGTTTCATTATTTAAATGAGTAACAAACCAATTTTCAGTATTAGCTAATATATTGGGGTGTACAGACGAAGGCTCTTGTGTAGCATATACCAAAGCTATTCTGTATTTTGCTCCCTCTTTAGCAAGTCTTGGCCATGTTTCTGTTAAATCTAGTTTTTTCCCGATTAGGTTGTGCGCCTCTTCTATATAAACCACTATATTTGGAGGCATTTCTCCTTCAATAAAGGTTCCCATTGATCTATTAAAAATTTCCTTTGCAATTTCTGTACTAATTGTCTCTCTTACAGTTGGATCGCCAACAGATAAATCTAAAATTACTATCTTTCCATTTTTTAAATGGTCATAAATTTCCCGTGCAACTTCATTGCTAGTTCTAGAAGGTGAGTGATACTTTCGTGAATCCGCTAAAATTTTATATCCGCTAATAAAAGTACCTGCAGGAGACTTTTGGGCTATCATATCTAGCAAATTACTTAAACTATCATCAACCCAATCCTCACCATTAGACGCTCTTAGTTTTTGTTCATTATTAGCCTCTCTTAATGCGATGAACCATCTATATGCATCCACTAAATTCATGGTTACTTTTCCATTTTTAGGATTGACATCTAATGAAGGTAATTCTACCTCACCCAACTTCTCTTTAACAGCATTCCTTATATTGCTATTAGCGTAAAAAGAAACTGTATAGTTTGCTGGAGGCTTAAAGGAGGCCTTATATAATAATACTTTGTAGGCTGCTACCCTTTTCATCCAATTTTTCACATCATCCGTGTAATCATTGCCTTCAGGCCGTTCAAGTGACATATTTACAAACTCTCTTATGTAGTTTGAATCAAGTTTATTTGCAGCCTTAAGGTCTCTTACAATAGTGTTGAAGCCTTCAACAGTTCGATAATAGAAGTTATTTCTTAAATCTTCAAATCCTTCTGTCTCTAGCATTCTATATCTAATAGTATCTTCTGGATAAACATCAGCAATAGAACCCTTATCTTGTTTATTTGCATTGGCATATTCACCATTAATATCAAAGATAATTTGACCTATATTTACATTTCCCGCATCTGCTATTTTTTTCACTACGGAAACGGTTTTCTTAATCATGTTAGATTTACCTGTACGAGTCATTCCTAACACTGCTGTTCTGCGAGCAAGAAAATCGTAAGGTGAGATAGTAAATGGAACAAGTTCCTCTTCTGATCCTCTATGCAGTCTATCTGTTGAAGTATATCTAACCGTTCCGATTTGAAAAGGATCTAAAGGCTTTTCAAAGCCTTGTTCTTTGGCATCATCAATAGATTTTTTTTTCTGTATAGGATCAATATGATTTACAATCATCTCAAGCGCTTTTTTTCTTGGTCTAAAAACTGATAACCTAGTAGACATATAGAATGATTCTAAATCGCTTCCAAGAAATAGCTCTCCGTCTTTGGTGTAAAATGTCCCAATAACCCTACATTTCAAACCACCAAACTGAACCTGGTTTTTTGTTATGTCATCATAATCTTCATTTAAGTTTATATCAGTTTGATTCTGGAAATAATCTATCTTCATTTTTACTATATCATCATCTTGAGGTAGTTTAGCTGATCCTATTACTCGTAATAATATAACCTGCTTATCCTCACTTGTTGCACTACTATAATTCTCTGGGTCTAGGGAAGTTGCAATTAAGAATGAATTATGTGGTATACCTAGAGCATTATTCTTCCATAAGTCATTTGTCATTACATAAGCAACATCATATTCTATTGAATAGACCCAGCCAACAAAAGAATCCTTTTGTACAATCTTAACTAGCGGGTCACTTTTTAACATTTGGTTAAAATTTGCTCTCACAAAAATCCCCCCAAATTTTATATCACAATACAAATTATACCAATTAAAGTGTATCTATTCTATGGCCAAAGTGAAACTTTTATGCTAAAATTCAATGAGTAGTTAACTTTTTGCTAAGGGATACTTCAATGTTCTCATAATGGGTGTGATCTAAGGATGAAAATATCGGCAAAAGATCTACTTACTAAAACTGGAATCCCAAAAGGTACTTTATATAGATGGTTAGAAACATACAAAGATTTCATAACTGTAGAAAAAGCAGTTGGGAGAAAAAATTACTATAGTGATAAAACAATTGATACACTTTTACAAATAAAGAAATTAAAACAAAAAGGTCTTAGGGACACAGATATAAAACTAGCTTTAGCTAGTTTAAAGATAAATAACACCAAAAAAAATACATTTCCAACCTCACCTCTGCGTTTTCCCGGTTCTAAAAGTAGAGTCCTTAAACGTTTTTATCCCTATTTCAATAAATCTCATGTTGAATATAGAGAACCATTCGTTGGTGGCGGATCAATCTTTTTTGGAAAAGACAAGGTGAGTAATAATTGGTTAAATGATAAGGATCCAAACGTTTATGCTTTCTTTGTATCAATGAGAGATTACCCTGAACAGTTATGTAAGAAGATACTACAAACAAAGCCTTCCTTAGAACTTTGGAAAGAAAAAAGGAAGAGAACGGAATATGATAATATTGTGGATCGAGCCTTTGACTTCCTATTTTTTAACCGAACAAATTTTTCAGGAATATATACTGCTAATCCACTAGGAGGTATGGAACAAAACTCAGCATACCGAATCGATTGTCGTTGGAATGCAGAAACACTATGTAAAAGAGTGTTAGATTGTTCTAAAAAATTACAAGGGGTGAAAATAACTAACCTAGATTTTGTTGATGTATTGTTAGCTCCAGGTGATGATGTATTATTGATTATTGATCCACCATACTATAAACAAGGGGATAGGCTATATCCAGTTAGTATGTCCCATGATGAGCATGTTAAACTAGCACGTTTACTTGCAGAAACAAAACACAACTTTCTATTAACAATCGACGATTGTCCAGAAGTAAGGAATATATATGGAAAAGAAAACTTTTATATAAACCAGGAAAGTTGGATTTATTCAATCAATCCTAATAAAAAGGACCGAGTGGGAAAAGAGTTGTTTATTTCAAATTTTAAAATATAGATTCTACTCTGAATAACTGCGGATAACTTCTAAGGTTATTCGATTCATCGATGTGCCAATTATTATTGGTATGAGTGTCTGTTAAAGCTCATTGTTGATATTAAACAAATTAAAGACCACCCTTAAAAATGATATGATCCCCTCATAGTAGACAGAAAAAAGAAAGCCAATTAATCGGTTTACTATGGTGGGGATTTTTCTATGGGAAAAATACGAAAAACATATGATGTAAAGCTTAAAAAGAAAGCTGTAGATTTATATATTCAAGAGGGCACGGGTTATAAAACTGTTTCTAAAGAATTAGGGATTGGCCATTCTATGGTACGTTGTTGGGGTAAATACTACGAAAATGAAGGAATGAAAGGTCTGGAGAGAAAACAGGGCATTCCCTTTACAGAGTAGTTGGTACGTATTCTATGTTAAAGTTTTCACCAAGTTCCTGTTTAACTTTATTAAATAAGATTAAACCTTTATCATTGTGTTCTTTTATGGCGTTGCGAGTTTCTTCTGTAATGTAAGCAACATAATCAGATTCCTCTAAAATTTTACCGTATTGGCGTACCCATTCAAAAAGTTCCTCTTTTAATTCTTGTGAAAAAGGAAAATCATCAATATCAAGATTTTTTCCGCATTTTGCACACCAAATAGGGTCGGCATGAATTTCTGCTTCCATTTTATAAGAAGTATGGTTCCATTTCTTCTTAAAGAAATTGAACATATTTTTTACCTACCTCTTTTATTGTTAACTATAGAGCCTAAAATGTATTTTAACATAATATAAAAATCAATATTGTTCTTTTTTAATAGACTTTTTTCATCGGTAAAACTATTTTCGCAGTTAATAATAAACATATTCGTTCGTATCGCTAATATATTTGTGTCGCTTTTGTGGCTGGAACTGTTCATACGGTAATCGCTGATGGTAAAAATGATATTACTGTAAAGTATCCCCCGCTCGTGATAGGTTATGTTCATGTCATAGAAGGAAAGGTTAGACTACATTACTTGTGGTAATGTAGTCTAATTTTTTACCTAGTGTGACAAGAAAGTATATGGTAATTTTACTAAAAAAAGTATTAGTGAAAACAACATATAGCTGGAAGAGAAATTAGGCTTCCTAGAATTGCAAAAAAATCTTAATAACTTATTTCCTAAATGTCTAGTAACTATTTATGGATATAAAAGGCAGACTATATTACTTTTTGTGATTAATTTGGTAATATAAGGTTATATGATGTTTTTAATAGTTTAGATAGGGGAGGTAAAGAAAAAAAGGAGAAGCTATAAGGTTATTCGGAGTCGTGAGTAGCTTTTAAAGAGAAGTGCGGAGGGGTTATGATGAATGAAAACTATGATGCAATTTCTAGGCTACTATTAGACATTGAAGTATTAGATAAGATCGAATCAAAATTAGCTAACTTTAATGCATTCGAAACTTTAGGAATAGTAAATACAGAGATACGCCACAGCAATGTGCTAGCATGGCTTCTTTCTCCTAAGGAAAATCATGGACTAGGAGATTTTGTTTTAAAGAAATTTATTCAAACTGTTTACCACCAATACAAAGATTCTTTTAAAGAAATTTCATTATATGATGTTTCTCTAATGGATTATTATAATTTCCATACTAGAAGAGAATGGAGAAATATAGATATTTTAGCTGTCTCTGATGAAGATGAGTTTGTTTTAGTAATTGAGAATAAAATTTGGAGTAAAGAATCTAAAAACCAATTAAATAAATACTTTAAGACTGTCAACGAGGAATATCCTACATACCGCAAGATGTTTATATTTTTAACTCCATATGGAGACGAAGCAAGTGATGGAGAAAACTGGATAAGCATAGACTATACTACTATATTAGATATCGTAGAAAAGGCTTTGAAATTTAAGCAGAATATCTTAAATAGCAGTGTACAGTTCTTTATAGAACAATATATCCAAGTATTGAGGAGGTATATTGTGGGGGACAAAGAGTTAGAAAAGTTATGTAGAGAAATTTATTATAAACATCAGAAGGCTCTAGATTTAATTTTCCAGTATAAACCTGATATATATTCTGATGTGTACAATTATCTCGAAAACCTTTTAAATAAAAACATAAAGTTAATAATGGATGTTTCGAACAAAAGCTTTATACGTTTTACAACGAATAAACTAGACGACCTTATTCCAAAAGTAGGAGAGGGATGGACAAATAGTAAAAGAATATTACTATGGGAGTTTCAAAATAAAGACGAAAAACTTGTATTAAAACTGATTATTGGACCTGGAGAGCGTTTATGGCGAGAAAAGCTGTTTAATATTAGCCAAAAGTATAAAGGGATATTCAAAGGAAGTTCTAATAGCTTAGGGGTACAATATACAACGATTTATAAAAAGGAAATACTACAGAAAAATTATTCAGAGAAATATGATTTTGAATTAATAAAAGAAAAGATTCAAAATGAGATGAATAGCTTTATTAAAGATGACCTAATTGGGATTGAAGAGGTAATAGCAAATAATTTATAGATAAACAGTTTCAATGTAGTATCTTATGATGCAATTTTTAACTGACTAATCTTGTTGGTTAATTCGTAACACATAGGAAAGCACTTGCTTTTGCAAGTGCTTCGTTTTATAAATCACAGCTCATAACTGTAAGGCTAAATTAATCCCCTGAGCGGGTCGTGCTCATCTAACACATCCTTTAATTCATGCTGAAAGTATCCGATATATTGTCTTGTCACTTCAATTTTAGAATGCCTTGCAAGTAGCTGAATCTCCCTTAAATTCGCTTTATTCATCAACAACCGCTTAATAAAAACATTTCTCATAGCATGCGGTGAAAAATGTCCCTGTATTCCCAAGTCCCGCTTCAATCTTTTAATGAAAAGTTGTACCCCGTTTTTAGTTAATCGTTCGCCTTTAAGGTTAACAAACACAGGTACGGGTGTTTCCCCGAGTTTATTTTCAATATAAGTCTTCCATGAGCTAAGTTCTTTGGCTAAGGATTCGGAAAGAGGGACTGAACCTTGTTTTCTGCTTTTACTTTTACGAATAATGATTAAGCTGTCAGCAAAATTAATATCATCCCAATCTAGATTTACAAGCTCATTTACCCTTAAACCTGAGCCAATGAGAGTAACCATGATAGTGTAATTACGAATGGAGTAAAAGCTGTCTTCACATCTCTTTTTTCTCCTCAAGTGCCTTAAAGCAAGTTGAATATCTTCTTCCCGTACAATTTTTGGAGCATCATCTTCTCGAATTAATTTGATTCCTTTACAAATGTCATTTTCGATAATTCCTTCTTCAACCATCCATTTCGACCATGCTCTAAGTAGTTTCAATTTAGAATTAATGGTTTTAGGCTTATTACCTTTTTCCATACAGTGTCGTAAGAATGATTTTATTACAGCAGGGGATAGGTCTTGAGTGTGTTCAATTTTTTGAGTTCTGAACCATTCACCTAAAACGCTGAATAAGGTTACATATGATTTAAGACTGTTTTCAGTTAAACCTTGAAATTTTTTCTCCGCAATTAATTCCTTAAAAGCCATTTCAATAAGCATTAAAAAACCTCCTTACGATTTCGTAAGAAGGTCAATTACTGTCTCAATTATGGTCTATAAATGATTGTTTAGCTGATTTAGACATTGGAGCCTATTATCCCAGCAAATGAGAGAGATTTAAGCAACCGAACGACTGCCAGCGTAGCGCTCTCCCAACTGAGCTAATGCCCCGTATTATTTTTTTAACATTTTCCCTCATTGCGTCAGGAATATTATAACGTTTTATAACTGTCATTGGCAAGAGGAAATAATAAAAAGCAAAATACCTGTTATATTATTACTTAAAAATATTACATTCACGACTATATTAACGTTTAATAGATAATATACGAACCTCCTTTATTACAGTTGGATTATTTTTTTCGAATTCAATCGGAATTATTACCAGTTTAAAGTATTTTTTCCAGTTAACCAACTTTATTACTGGTTTGACGCTGTTCATTAAGTTCCGATGATTTTTTCTCGGTTTCGCCCATATTTAGGTTTAACATCAATAATTCGAGATTGTCACCTCTTTTTCAGTTTGCCACTTTACTTTAGAAGGTCTCAACCTTTTGTTTTGCACTTTTCCACCTCTGATTTGCATTTACCTACCTTTGGTTTGCTGTTTTGCACATCTTTTTGCAGTTTGACGCTACTCTTTTGCAGTTCCCAGCCTCTGTTTTGCACTTTCCCGTCTTTCTTATGCAGTTTCTTCACTCTGTCCTATCGTATATGGTTAATTTTACCATACCTATGTTTGTGGAGTCTACCTTTCGTCCATACTGTAACAATGGGATGGTTTGAAGGAGATGAGCGTGATGCATCTGGTTTATCAAATATTTTTACGATTTCCAATATCATTACGTGTTTTTTTAATAGCAATGGCAATTATTTTTTTGTTTGGGGGCGTTATCCATCTCATTGAGCCAGAGAAGTTTCCGACGGTGTTTGACGGTGTTTGGTGGGCAATCGTGACGATGTCGACCGTTGGATATGGCGATTATGTACCCGAGTCAATTCTCGGTCGGTTAATCGCTATGCTTGTCATCTTAAGTGGAGTCGGGTTTTTGACAACGTATTTTGTATCGCTGGCGAGTGCGGCGGTGGCGACACAAAATGCCCAATTGGAGGGAAAAGGAATGTTTCGAGGAAAAAATCATACGGTCATCGTTGGTTGGAACGAGCGGGCGAAAGAGGTCATAGATCAACTGCTTCTTTTAAAGAACGGAACGATGATTACGTTGATCGATGAGACGCTCGATAAAAATCCGTACACAGACCATCATGTACATTTTATTAAAGGAAAACCAAATTTAGACACCTCCTTGTTAAAAGCCAACATTCGTCATGCGTCGATATTATTGATTACGGCCGATCAAAATAAAGACGAGCACCAAGCAGATATGTATTCCATTTTAACATTATTAGCCGCTAAAGGGTTGAAACGTGACTTATATTGCATTGTAGAAATTTTAAAAGAAGAAAATACAACGAATGCTAAGCGGGCGGGAGCGGATGAAATTATTCAAACAAACAAGCAATCAAGCTTTTTCATGCTCAATAGTATTTTATCGAACGGGATTTCGAACACGATATTATCAATTTTAGATCAATTAAAAGGAAGCAAAATTAAATTCATTCCGGTAAAGGAAGAGTGGCAACCTTTATCGTTTCAAGAATTGAGCTCGCATTTACTCGAACAACAAATATTACTATTAGGCGTCAAAAAAGAGGGACAGACATACATCAATCCCCCGCTTTCGATCCAAATGTCAAAATGTGATGAACTCCTTATCATTTCGAATGTGTAATTATTCGTTTAACAGCATTTGTTCAAGATCTTTGACAAGTTGTTTCCCAGTTTCAATATACTTTTCCGGAAACTGTGCATCCGAATCGGCCGGTTCGGAAAATTGATTAATTGAACCCGAAAATGTTCCTGTATTCGCATAGTCGTCTAACCCTCGCTGATACCTATGAGAAAGCAAGTACGGTCGTTTGAACTCCACAACGGTTCCCCGGGAATCTAATTGACCATCGACCGCTTGAAACGGTACACGTAAAAACTGATAGCCTACTTCATCCGCAATTTTGTAATCAAACGAACCGTGGTCGTAGTCCCAGTTACCGCCAATCTCATAACCAAGCGGTTTCATTAATTTTTCGAGCTTATATAAATCAAAATGCCGACCTTCTAGTTCTGAGGGAATTTCAATCATTTTTTGTACCTCCTCACCTTTTGTGAGATTAGTTTCCCTCATTTTCGGTTATTTCATCCGTACATATAAAAAGGACCTCTCCCTTCAAGGAGCAGGTCCTTTTCGTTTATTTTAAGCGCTCTTCAAGTTCCGCTTTTTTCTCTTCGTATCCTGGTTTTCCAAGTAGGGCAAACATGTTGACTTTATATGCTTCTACACCAGGTTGGTCAAATGGGTTAACCCCTAATAAGTAACCGCTCATTGCACATGCTTTTTCGAAGAAGTAGACTAAATAACCAAATGTGTACGCATCCATCGCTGGAATTTCTACCACTAAGTTCGGTACGCCTCCGTCAGTGTGCGCAAGAAGTGTTCCTTCGAACGCTTTGTTGTTCACGAAGTCGACTGTTTTTCCAGCTAAATAGTTTAAGCCGTCGAGATTGCTTTCCTCTTCTTCAATAACGAGCTCGTGACGTGGGTTATTTACTTTAATGATCGTTTCAAATAAGTCACGACGACCTTCTTGGATATATTGACCTAAAGAGTGTAAGTCCGTAGAGAAATTCGCAGATGCTGGGAAAATTCCTTTTTGGTCTTTTCCTTCACTTTCGCCGAATAATTGTTTCCACCATTCGGCAAAGTATTGTAAGCCTGGCTCATAGTTAATGAGCATTTCGATTGTTTTTCCTTTGTTGTATAAAATGTTACGAACCGCGGCGTATTGGTATGCTAAGTTGTCTTCTAGCTCAGAATGGCTGAAATCTTCACGAGCTTTTTGGGCTCCTTTCATCATCGCTTCGATGTCGATTCCACTAACCGCTATCGGTAGCAAACCAACCGCTGTTAACACAGAATAACGTCCCCCGACATCATCAGGAATGATGAATGACTCATAGCCTTCTTCATTAGCCAATGTTTTTAACGCACCTTTTTGACGGTCCGTTGTTGCATAAATACGTTGACGCGCTTCTTCTTTGCCATATTTATCTTCTAATAATTTGCGGAAAATACGGAAGGCAATCGCTGGTTCAGTTGTCGTACCTGATTTTGAGATAACGTTAATGGACCAGTCTTTTCCTTCTAATAAGTCCATTACATCGCGCATGTACGTAGAGCTGATGTTGTTTCCAACGAATAACACTTGTGGAGTTTGGCGTTTTTCACTTGGAAGGGCATTATAAAAACTGTGGTTTAACATTTCAATTGCTGCACGCGCCCCTAAGTAGGAACCACCGATCCCAATGACTACAAGCACATCGGAATCGTTTTTAATTTTTTCGGCCGCTTTTAAAATACGGGCAAATTCTTCTTTATCATAGTTCACAGGTAAATCAATCCATCCTAAAAAGTCGTTTCCTGCTCCCGTTTTTTCATGTAACGAATGGTGAGCGACTTTTACAGCGTCACGTAAATATGTAAGTTCATGCTCTCCGAAAAACGACAACGCTTTCGAATAATCAAAACGAATATGTGTCATTTTCTTTCCTCCAACTAAAGTTTTCTTCTCCTTTCACTTTATCGAAATGGCCTCCAATTATCAAGAAAGGCGACTAAATGTAAGCGTATCCAATAATATTTTTCTTCCATTTTCCTTTTTCTATTTGTCAGGACATCAAAAAAGCTGTCCAACCCCCAATTGGGTGAACAGCTTTTCCTTCAAGTTCACTTATAGTTGTACGTTTGCAGCTTGTGGGCCACGAGCACCTTGCTCGATTTCGAATCTGACCGTTTGACCTTCTTCTAACGTTTTGAACCCTTCGCCTTGAATGGCAGAATAATGAACGAATACATCGTCTTTCCCTTCTACAGCAATAAATCCGTAGCCTTTTTCAGAATTAAACCATTTTACTTTACCTGTTACCATTTCATTTCCTCCTAAATGTAAACACATAAAAAATATTTATTTCTGTTCTGCCTCAACTTTCAAGACGAAAAGCGATAAATGCCTTACTCTTTCAAATGATTCGAACAAAAACATTAAATTAATGTTACCATAGTTCATCATAAAACACAAGGAACTTTTATGATTTTTTTCAAAAAAAGAGGAAAGCATACGCCTTCCTCTTTTTTTCTATAACGATGCACGTAAAATCGCGAGTACATCTTCCTTGTTTAATTTTTTAAAGTGACCGAATTCGCCAAATACGGTCGCTTTTTCGGCCATCAGTTCTAATTGACTATCATCAATACCGTAATCCGCTAAGCGAGACGGAGCACCGATACTTGTCCAGAATGCACGAAGTTTTTCGATTCCTTCTAAAGCTACTTCTTCATCTGTTTTTCTTGCTGGATCTACATCAAATACATTAACGGCTAACTGCTTAAAGCGTTGCGGATTCACATGTAACACATGCTTCATCCAGTTCGGGAAGAGAATCGCAAGTCCTCCAGCATGTGGGATATCATACACAGCCGAAACCGCATGCTCAATGTTATGGGTCGCCCAGTCCCCTTGAACCCCCATGGAAAGCATCCCGTTTAATGCGATGGTACCACTATACATAATCGTTTCACGAAGCTCATAATTTTCTAAGTCATTCACAAGCTTCGGAGCTGCTTCGATGACAGTTTTTAATACGCTTTCGCACATCCGGTCTTGAAGCGGTGTATTTTCTACGTTGTGGAAATATTGTTCAAACACATGGGACATCATATCAACAATGCCATACACCGTATGCTCCTTCGGTACCGTCTTCGTGTAGGTCGGATCTAATATAGAGAATTTCGGGAACACTACTGGACTTCCCCAACCGTGCTTTTCTTTTGTTTCCCAGTTCGTAATGACGGAACCTTTGTTCATTTCTGAGCCGGTTGCGGCTAACGTTAATACCGTTCCTAAAGGTAATGCTTCTTTCACTTCGGCTTTTTTAATGACGAAATCCCATGGATCGCCATCGTATTTCGCACCCGCAGCGATCGCCTTCGTACAATCGATGACACTTCCGCCACCAACAGCTAATAAAAATTCAATGCCTTCTTGTTTACAAATCTCTACACCTTTTTTCACAGTGGAAAGGCGTGGATTTGGCTCGACGCCTGATAATTCGAACACTTCTGCACCAATTTCGTCTAAGTATGTACGTACTTCATCGTATAAACCGTTTCGTTTAATACTTCCTCCACCATAAACAAGCAATACTTTTTTCCCGTATTGTGGTACTTCAGTTTTTAATTGTTCTAATTGACCTTTTCCAAAAATTAATTTCGTTGGATTGTGAAACGTAAATTGATTCATTAATGATCCCTCCTCTCTTTTATTATGGTCTATTTGGAACGATGTGACAAAATTTTTTGCTTACTTGAGAAAATTTACAATTTCACATGTATATTTTTTGAAGAAACACACATGATAGTAAACGAATCATCTTAAAGGAGGAAATCAACATGAGCACGATTCAACGTATTGCACTAGTTCTTACTATTATTGGCGCCATTAACTGGGGACTAATCGGATTCTTTCAATTTGATCTTGTAGCTGCTATTTTCGGTGGCCAAGATAGTGCCCTAGCAAGAGTCATTTATGGCTTAGTAGGAATTGCCGGCTTAATCAACCTTGGTTTACTCTTTAAGCCTAATGAGGGATTAGAACGTGAAGCGCAAGCAAAACCAACACGTTAATATCATATTGAAATAACCAAGGGGCTGTCCAAAAAGTCAGGGTAACTGACTTTTTGGAGCCCCTCTTCATTTTTTATTTATTAAAAAAATACACA
>JACDOC010000025.1 GCA_017656295.1 Bacillus sp. (in: firmicutes)
GGCACGCCGCCAGCGTTCGTCCTGAGCCAGGATCAAACTCTCCGAAAAAGTTTGAATAAGACTCAAATTCATTGACGCTTCGTTTTGTTTAGTTTTCAAGGATCAATCGCTCTCAACAGCGACTTTTTCATCTTATCATTCGGTCAACTTGATGTCAACCGTTTTTTTCTCGATGTTTCTTTGTCGTTCATCAGCGACGTCTACTAATATACCAGGACGACAATAATACGTCAACACCTTTTTAAAAAATTTTATCAAAAAAACTTTTTAACCCTCTTTAAAATGATTCTAACCAGCATCAAAAGCTTGATTTTTTTGAATCCTTATTTTTTGAATCCTTAATGAATGTAAAAGTGCTCTACCGCCTAAAATTACACTAGTAATGTATATGAATATTATTTTTGGGACTATATAACCTTTTCTCTTGCACCCAACAACCAATCGAATAAAAAAGGAGATGTTCCAAAAGAACACCTCCTTTTGGTTTATTCAACCACTCGATAGTAGCGGTGATAAAGTCCTTGTCCTTTCGTTTCTACTTGGAGAACTTCAACAAAATGCTTGTCAATCAAATATTCAATTAACACCGGTAAATCAACCGCATAGTTTTTCACTTCTTCATGGGTTAATAAATCATTAATGGTCCAATATTCTTTTTGTTTGAGTAGATCTAATAAATGGGCTGCCCCAATTTTTGTGCGAGAATGAATTAAAAATTCACTTGCTAAAAATAGGAGTTCCAACCGCTTTGGAAGCGGTTCGTCACTATTCACTAACTCATCATACAGTTTAAATATTTCCGGTCCAATTTGTCTTACTTGATTCCATACCGTTACTTCTGGGTGAAAGCCTTGTTCAATCACTTCTAATCGGGCTAAATGATGTAATGAATGAACGACATGATTAAAAGCGTCTAAATAGTGGTTGTTATCATAAAATGTTTTTCCATCCATGTACCGACGAATTAATTTGGCAAATTCGATGGCCATTTTCAGCTTACGGCCTTGAAATGGAAATTCACGAAGCTCGGTCCGTAATTGGGATACGTATTCGTTTCGGTCAAAAAGCACTTTTCCGTTCAATAACCAATCAATCAAACGACGGTTTGAACCTAACAGGATCCATTCATTGATTTGTTGTTCCGTCACAACAAATAACGCAGCTTTTTGATGATTATATTGATAATGTTTGACAAACACTGGCTGTTCCGCATCTTTAACGATGGTCAATAATACAATGTCAAACAAATCCGTAATCGGTCTTGCCTTTTGTCGTTTTTCAACCATTAACACACCAAGCGTTTCCGACTGACTCGCCCGTTCTTGATAAATCGGGCGAAGGATATCTTCCATATTAATTCCTCCATATACAGATTATAAGGTTATTATTTCGACACATATTTTAATATTCCTTCTATATCATAAGCCTAAATTCGACAAAATTCGCAACCATTTTTTTCTCTTTTCCAACAAAAATATGGTATAGTTAATATGTTTAGGAGGGTGATTTTGTGGCGAAATATTCGAGTAAAATCAATAAAATTCGCACATTTGCGTTAAGCCTTATATTCATTGGATTTATTATTATGTACGTAGGAATCTTTTTTAAAAGCACACCATTATTAATGACACTCTTTATGTTACTAGGTGTGTTAGCCATTATTGGTAGTACGGTCGTATACTTTTGGATCGGGATGCTTTCAACAAAAGCTGTTAAAGTCATTTGTCCTTCGTGTGGGAAAACAACAAAGATGCTTGGACGCGTAGATATGTGTATGTATTGTAATGAACCTTTGACATTAGACAAGGAATTAGAAGGAAAAGAATTTGATGAAAAGTACAACCGAAAAAAAAGAAATAAATAATGTAAGTAAGAATAGAAAAAGAATTGTTCGTCCACCGAACAATTCTTTTTTAATGCGCATCTTTCTTTTGACATTCAGAGCACGTTCCGTAAATCTCCATCCGATGATGGGATACTTTGAATCCCGTTACATGCGATGCAAGTTGCTCAACTTCATCAAGACCAGGGTAGTGAAAGTCAACAATTTTCCCACATTCCTCGCAGATGATGTGATAATGGTCCGTTGTAACGAAATCAAAGCGACTAGAAGAATCCCCGTACGTCAGTTCCTTCACAAGCCCTACTTCCCGGAACACACGCAAATTATTGTAGACAGTAGCTACACTCATATTTGGAAATTTTCCTTCTAGCGCTTTATATATATCATCCGCTGTTGGATGTGACATGGATTCAATTAAATATTCAAGTATCGCATGACGTTGTGGAGTAATACGGACTCCTGACTGCTTTAACGTTTCCATGGCTTCTTTTAAAAGATCTTGTGACACCGCCATGCACCCCGTTTCTAGGAAGAATTCTTACTTTATAATCTTTATAAATAGTGTACTCATGTAAACAGGATTTTGTCAATATTGTCCCCATTCTTACGACTTATGAAGCGTCTTTTCTTCCGCTCCTAAACGTAAGTTAATCAAACGCGCAGCTATGAATAATAAGTCAGATAAACGATTTAAATAAGAAAGCACCAATGGATTCACCCCTTCCCCAATTGCGACCGCATGACGTTCCGCCCGCCGAACGACCGTACGTGCTGTATGTAGAGCCGCTCCAGCCGGATGTCCACCTGGCAAAATAAAGTTCGTTAACGGTGGTAAATGGGCACTCCATTCATCAATAATCCCTTCAAGTTCTTCAATATCGTCTTGATGCAGTTTCCATTTCACTTCTTTCCCACTTGGTGTGGCCAATTCGGCTCCGACATGAAAAAGCGTCGTCTGGATCTTATGGAATATCTGTTCAATTTGCTCTTTTTCCTTAAAAAATTCATTTTTTAAATAGCTTAACGCCAAGCCAATCATCGAATTCGCTTCATCACATGTTCCATACGCTTCTACACGTAAATCACTTTTTGGCACACGTGTTCCATAAATTAACGATGTTGTCCCTTTATCACCCGATCGTGTATAGATTCGCATGATTAATACCCCCTCATCACATCAATCACATTTAAATAATTTTCCCTATTATTTATATAGGAGTGTAAGTTATGTTTAAAAATTTCAAACGCTCGCGGTAAATAACGTTGAGAAATACTTGAAATATGCGGCGTTATTGTCACATTTTCCATCCTCCAAAACGGATGATCTTCTAAAAGAGGCTCCTCTTCAAACACATCTAACACGGCATGCGCAATTTCCCCTGTTGTTAAAGCTTCATATAAGACATGGCTTGCGATAAGATCGCCACGACCAATATTCATAAAACACGCACTCGATTTCATCGCTTGAAAATGTTCCCTCTTCAATAAATATTTTGTTTCATTTGTACTCGGTAATACGGAGACGATAAAATCAGCTGTTGGCAACACATGAAGTAAATAATCAATCGGATAACATTCATCTACATGAGGAACCGCTTGCCCGGAGCGATTCACCCCAAGAACATTCATTCGAAATGCTTTCGCTAAGCGGGCGATTTCTTGACCAATGGCTCCCGTTCCTATGACTAAAAGCGTTTGATCAGCCAGCTCGCCAAACGGTAGGCGACGATTCCATGTCTGTTCTCGCTGCTGATGATGCATGACGGTGAATTGTTTCACATAATTTAACATCATCCCTAATGCGTACTCGGCCATTGGAATAGCATGAATGCCTCGGGCATTGGTAACGAGAATCTTTTTTTCAGCAATCAAATCGAATGGTAGTTTTTCGACTCCAGCCGACATAACCATGATCCATTGAAGAGAAGATGCCTGGTGAATGATTTCTTTTGTTATATCTTCCCCATAGGTTACCAACACTTCGATTTTCGGTAAAATATCCCAACCATCGGTAATCGGTTTGACAAAATAGAACGTGATGTGTGGAAAATCGCGTTGAATTTCTTCCTTCAGGTTTTGTGGGCAAGAGTGAGTAAACATGATGTCCATGTGGCTTCTCCTCACTTATAATCATTGTATGTATTAGCTTTATTGTACCATTTTCTTAACAGTTAGAAAATTAAAACACTTAATAAAAAAAAAGGATCAAGAAGTTGCTTGATCCCTACAATGAGTTAGTCTGAGGAGGTATGCCCTACTTTTACATTATTCACACCGGTCGCAGAGTGAATAGTTTAACGCCTTTACTTTGAAAAATAGGCTGCTTATTCGCTTAAATGGTCTTTAATATATTGAAGAGCTTCTTCCACGTGTCCCTTTACTTTTACTTTACGCCACTCTTTAACGATTTTTCCTTCTTTATCAATAATGAACGTTGAACGCTCAATTCCCATGTATTCTTTACCAAAGTTTTTCTTTAATTTCCACACACCGTAAGCTTCGGCTACTTGGTGATCTTCATCAACGAGAAGTAAAAATGGTAATCCATGTTTTTCAACGAATTTTTCATGACGTTGTAATGGGTCCGGACTTACTCCTAAAATGACCGTATCAAGTTCGCTAAATTGGTAGTGAAAATCACGAAAATCACACGCTTCTGTCGTACATCCTGGTGTCATATCTTTCGGATAAAAGTATAGAACAACATGTTTTTTTCCACGATAATCGGATAATTTGACCTTTTCTCCATTGCTTGCGAGCAGTTCAAAATCTGGAGCCATTTGCCCAACAGCTACACTCATTCCCATGTCCCTCCTTAAAAATACTCTTTTCCATAAGAGTAACGGATGAGGGCAAAAAAGACAAATTTTCCAACGCTACCTATGAGCTTTCCCGATCAATCACGGAACGGACGACAAAAGCAGCGGGAATCGTATAACCAATAAATGCTTCGATGAGCGCCAAAGCCCGTCCAATTCCAATCGGAACAATGTCTCCATAACCGACCGAAAATAAAGTAACCGCACTAAAATAAAAATTGGTCGCTAAACGCTCCACTAATGACCCGGAAATTGGAGAGCCGTTTTCTAATAAAATCACACCTACTTCTAATTCAATGACTAAATAAAGCAGTCCAAATCCCATCATGATGGTTCCATATAAAAACGCCAGCACGAGTAAATTCTCAAAGGATAAAATTTTTCCTCGAAACGTTGTCGGCAAAAATAACGTACGGAAACTCATCCACATACAGACTAAAATGATCCCAAGAAAAAGACCAAACACACCAATCCCTTCTTTACCAACAGCCTGACTTGTCCTTGCTTCATTTTACGCTTCAAAGGATTTGATTATGATTTTTATCTAAGCGTTTCCGCTATTTGCAGGAATTTCACAACAATACTACAATAGTAATGAATTTTTTTACCTTTAGGAGGAACAAACCATGCAATTTACGAAGTCCGAACAATTGCATCAAGAAGCATTACAACATATCGTGGGTGGCGTAAACAGCCCGTCCCGTTCGTATAAAGCTGTCGGTGGCGGCGCTCCTGTTACGATGGAGCGTGCACAAGGTGCGTATTTCTGGGATGTTGACGGCAACCGCTATATCGATTACTTAGCAGCTTATGGACCTATTATTACAGGTCATGCCCATCCGCACATTACGGAAGCGATTAAAAAAGCGGCGGAAAATGGGGTGTTATACGGAACTCCAACTCGTCATGAAATAACATTTGCCAAAATGTTAAAAGAAGCGATTCCTTCTTTAGAAAAAGTTCGCTTTGTGAATTCCGGAACAGAAGCGGTGATGACAACCATTCGAGTTGCTCGTGCTTACACCGGTCGCGACAAAATTATTAAGTTTGCCGGATGCTATCACGGACACTCTGACCTTGTCCTTGTCGCAGCAGGTTCCGGACCTTCTACATTAGGAACACCGGATTCTGCCGGGGTACCACAAAGTATTGCGCAAGAAGTCATTACCGTTCCTTTTAACGAAATTGAACCGTTCCAAGAAGCGTTAGAAAAATGGGGTGACCAAGTAGCGGCTGTGCTTGTAGAGCCGATTGTCGGAAACTTTGGAATCGTTGAACCGAAACCTGGCTTTTTAGAAAAGGTCAACGAACTGACCCATCAAGCTGGAGCTCTTGTTATCTACGATGAAGTCATTACCGCCTTCCGTTTCATGTACGGAGGAGCACAAGATTTACTTGGAGTGAAACCAGACTTAACGGCATTAGGAAAGATCATCGGCGGTGGCTTACCAATCGGGGCGTACGGTGGACGTCAAGACATTATGGAAAAAGTTGCTCCGCTCGGTCCTGCTTACCAAGCCGGAACCATGGCCGGAAACCCTGCATCCATCCAAGCCGGCATTGCCTGCTTAGAAGTGCTAAAACAAGATGGGGTATACGAATATTTAGATCGCCTCGGCGAGATGCTTGAAGAAGGCATTTTACGCGCTGCTCAAAAATACAGCATTCCGATTACCATTAACCGATTAAAAGGGGCACTTACCGTTTACTTTACAAACGAAAAAGTATACAACTACGCTCAAGCAGAAGCGACCGACGGTGAGATGTTCGCGAAATTCTTTAAACTGATGCTGCACCAAGGCATTAACTTAGCTCCTTCCAAATATGAAGCTTGGTTTATTACCATTGCTCATACAGAAGATGACATTCAAGAAACCATTCGTGCGGTTGAACATGCTTTCCAACAATTACAACATGCATAAAAGACAGAAAACCAAGGAGAAGAGGATTCTCCTTGGTTTTTTCTATCATATGAGTGTCCAGCTGGCATAGATTTTTCCCTTACTTGGTCCTGTCAATATAGCCGCTGCTTTGCCTATTAAGATCACCTTTCGCCTCGTCTAGTTTCTACTCTTGGAATATTTACTATCCCTATTTTCCGAAACTCTGTCCGCAAATTCTAAAAATGTGTCCGATAATTTGTCACAATCCGCATCAATGTATCTACAAGTTCCAACTATCTGCGTCGATCGTGACTTGTTAAAAAAATTTTACATTTGTCTTAAAAAATTCACCGTTTTATCTCTTGAAAATCTTACATACCCGTTGTATAGTACATTATTATTTCAGGAATACCAATAGCACTATGAGAAAATAGAAAGGAATTAAACAGAATCATGAAACTCGGTGCCCGCATTATTAAAACGGGAATTGCCATCATTTTAGCTTTATTTGTAGCCGAATGGCTTGAGCTTCCATCCCCTGTCTTTGCAGGGATCGCGGCGGTGTTTGCGGTTCAACCAACAATTTACCGCTCGTATTTATCAATCATTGAACAAATTCAAGCGAATATCATCGGAGCTATCATTGCGGTATTGTTCGTCTTATTTTTCGGGAACCATGTCTTTTTTGTCGGACTCGGAGCCATCATTGCGATTACAATTATTTTAAAACTTAAAATTGAAAACACGATTGGCTTAGCCTTAGTCACATTAATCGCCATTATGGAAGCACCGAATGAAGACTTTATACAATTTGCTCTGATCCGTTTTTCAACCATTATGCTCGGTGTTTTTTCATCATTTCTCGTAAACTTGATTTTTTTACCACCGAAATACGAAACGAAATTGTATCATCGCATCATACATGTGACGGAAGAAATTTTAAAATGGATACGACTTAGTACGCGTCATGCATCAGAACACAACTTATTGAAAAAAGATATTGAAAAACTAAAAGAAAAGCTGATGAAAGTCGATCAGGTGTACTTGTTGTATAAAGAAGAGCGCAACTATTTTAAACAAAATGAACGGGCAAAAATTCGTAAGCTCGTCGTCTTTCGGCAAATGATCTCCAGCACTCGCCGAAGCTTTGAAGTTTTAAAAAGGTTGAACCGTTTTGAAAATGAATTTTATCAACTACCAGAACCGATTCAAAAAACGATTCAAGAAACATTAGATTGTTTATTAACATACCATGAACAATTACTGCTTCAGTTCATTGGGAAAGTAAAGCATGCCCGTGACGTGGATCAAACCAACATGCTCTGCTTTACCCGAAAAGAACTAATGGAAATGTTTCTACGCGAAATTGAGACCCATCGACTCGACGGTGACTTCCAGCCATATCATTTACTGAGCTTAGTCTCAGCGATACTCGAATACAACGAACACTTAGAGCATTTAGATACACTCATTTGCAGTTTTCATTCCTATCATAAAAAAGACAACGAAATCACAATTAATGAAGAAGAGGAATAATAAAGGGACGCGTATAGTACGCGTCCCTTATTTTTTCTATAACTAGCTTAGTTTTTCATCCGCGGATCGAGCGCATCGCGTAAGCCATCGCCCATTAAGTTAAAACCAAGAACGGTAAGCATGATGGCAAGACCTGGGAAGATCATCGTCCACGGAGCTTGTATTAAATATGCACGGGAATCGGCAAGCATTTTTCCCCATTCCGGTGTTGGGGCTTCTGCTCCAAGTCCTAAAAAGCCAAGAGCAGCTGCTTCAATAATGGCCGTAGCGATTGCTAATGTTCCTTGAACGATAATGGGCGCCATACTGTTCGGTAAAATATGATGGAACAATATTCGAGCGTCGCTCATCCCAATCGCTTTCGCGGCCATAACGTATTCTTCTTGTTTGACACTTAATACTTTTGAACGAATGAGTCGTCCGAAGTTTGGTACATTGATGATGGCAATGGCAATTAATGCGTTTTGTAAGCTCGGACCTAATACAGCTACAACGGCAATGGCTAATAAAATACTAGGAAACGCGAGCATAATATCAAATAATCGCGAGATAATCGTATCGACCCAACGTCCGTAATACCCAGCTAAAATTCCAAGTAAGCTCCCGATAATAACCGATCCGACTACAGAGAAAAAGCCGACCCATAACGAAATACGGGCGCCGTAAATAACCCGTGAGAAAATATCCCTGCCAAAATCGTCGGTGCCAAACCAATGCTCAGAAGAAGGCGGCTGTAACCGTTCCTCTATCCCTAGTTTCTGTTCATTGATTCCTTCTGGTGCAATTAACGGAGCAGCAATCGCAATAACGATAAAAAAGAGAACAATGGCAGCTCCGACGAGGGCGATTTTATTTTTACGAAAGGTTTTCCACGCTTCTTTCCAAGGAGAAGAAACTTCTTCTTCTTGGACGACGACATTAACATGTTCATTTGGTGCTAATTCTGCCATAGTGAGTCCCCCTTAGATTAAGTGATTAGTTATATTTAATTCGTGGGTCAATGGCTGCATAAAGGAGGTCAACAATTAAGTTAATAAACACGAAAATCGTGGCAACGACTAAAATGCCAGACTGAATGACTGGATAATCACGAAAACTAATGGCGTCATAAATATAACGTCCAATTCCCGGCCAACCGAAGATGGTTTCCGTTAATATCGCCCCGCCAAGAAGTAAGCCCATTTGCAAACCGATGACCGTTAAAATCGGAATGACTGCATTTTTTAACGAATGTTTGTACACAACCCAGAACATTCTCATTCCTTTCGCACGTGCAGTGCGAATGTAATCCGAGCGCATCACTTCGAGCATGCTCGAACGAGTCATTCGGGCAATGATCGCCATTGGGATTGTAGCAAGGGCCACACTTGGAAGAACTAAATGTTTTAACACTCCTACTAACTGATCGTATTGTCCGTTAATCATTGTATCTAACACATATAAGTGGGTGACGGCTGTTACTGGATTTAACACATCTTCACGCCCGAATGTCGGAAGTAAGTTTAATTCAATCCCAAATATCCATTGTTCCATTAGACCAAGCCAAAAGATTGGCATGGATACTCCGACTAACGCTAACACCATTGCTACGTAATCAAACCATGAATTTTGGAACCACGCGCTAATAATTCCTGCATTCACCCCGATAAACACGGCAATGATCATCGCTGCTAACGAAAGTTCAATCGTTGCCGCTAAGTAAGGCCAAATTTCCTCTGTTACCGGTGTTGACGTTCGAATGGACGTCCCTAAATCTCCTTGGAACAGTCCAGCTAAATAATTAAAGTATTGGGTATACCATGGCTTGTCCAACCCCAGTTCTTTCGTCAACGCTTCGATGGCTTCTTTCGTTGCTTGTTGACCTAAAATGACTTGAGCTGGGTTTCCTGGAATGGCTCGGATAATCATAAAGACAATAAACGTCATCCCGAGAAGTACAGGAATTAATTGAAGTAATCGACGAATTGTATATTGGAGCATGTTTCCCACCTCTTCTGCCATATGTACAAGAGGGAAGGTATGCCCCTCCCCCCTTTATTTTGCCTTATTCAAAGTACACTTCAGATAACTCGTCTGAACCTGTTGGATGTGGTTTAAAGCCTTTTACGTTCGCTTTACCAGCAAGAACAGGTGTTGAGTGTACAAGCGGTGCCCAAGGTGCATCTTCACGGATGATTTCTTGCGCTTTTTTGTATAGCTCGTTACGTTTTTCCTCATCTACTTCTGTTTGAGCTTGGATTAAAATGTCATGTAATTCATCATTGCTGTAATAAGTGTAGTTGTTGCTTCCGATGTTATCTTTGTCTAATAGCACGTATAAGAAGTTGTCAGCGTCTCCGTTGTCACCTGTCCAACCTAGTAAGAACGCATCCGCTTCTCCGTTACGTGCTTTTTCTAAGTAAGTAGCCCACTCAAATGACACGATTTTCGCTTTTACGCCGATTTTTTCAAAGCTTGCTTGAATCACTTCAGCAACTTTTTGGCCGTCTGGCATGTATGGACGAGGAACTGGCATTGCCCATAATTCCATTTCAAAGCCATCTGGATAACCAGCTTCTTCAAGTAACTTCTTCGCTTTTTCTAAGTCGTACTCATATGGTTCGATCTCGTCGTTGTATCCAGGAATAACTGGCGGCATAGGGTTTTTCGCTGGCTCTGCCATGCCTGCATAGAACGCGTCAATAATCGCTTGACGGTCAATCGCATGGTTTAATGCTTGACGAACTAAAGGATTATCGAATGGCTTACGAGTTGCTGTAAATCCTAAGTAACCAACGTTCATCGAAGGACGCTTAAATAATTGTAAATTTGGATTTGATTCGATTTGCGGTACGTCTGTTGGGTTAATTCCGTCCGCTAAATCGATTTCACCAGTCATTAACGCATTTAAGCGTGCAGAGTTTTCAGGAATTGACTTGAAGATAATACCGTCTAGCTTCGGATATCCTTCTTTCCAATAGTTTTCGTTTTTCTCTAATACGATTTTGTCGTTACGTTTCCACTCGACAAATTTGAATGGACCTGTACCTACAGGATTTTCCGTAAATTTCTCACCATACTCTTCAAGTGCAGCTGGGCTGGCGATTCCAAATGGGCTCATCGCTAAGTTTTTCAAAAACGGTGCTTGAGGACGTTTTAATTTAAATTCAACCGTGTATTCATCCACCGCTTTTACTTCTTCGATGACGTGGCCTTCATCGCCTTTAAAGCCACCAAACATGGAAGCATAATAATAGAATTTGTCTTTCGTACCGTTCATCCAACGTTCAAAGTTATACACTACCGCATCGGCGTTAAAGTCTGTTCCGTCATGGAACTTGACGCCTTGACGAAGGAAGAACGTATACGTTAAACCATCATCAGAAATTTCCCAGTCTTCCGCAAGACCTGGGTTAACTTCTGTGTCTTGTGGTCCAAATTCTACTAACGTTTCAAAAATGTTTTTTGTTACTTTGAAAGACTCACCATCTGTTACTGTGATTGGGTCTAAACCGACAGAGTCACCACCGCGACCGAATACTAACACTTGCTTTTCTTGCTTGTCTCCATCGTTGTTGCTAGTAGAGTCGTTGCTGTCATTGGAAGCTGAGTCAGAATTACATCCTACTAATCCGATACTTAAAATGAAGATTAGTAGAATAGCAAATAAAGAATGCTTTCGTTTCATATTGACCCTCCTCAAAATTCTAAGATTTATAGCTTCAGTTGCCCATCTAAAAGAGATGGCAAGCAACAGAATGCCCTGGTTCTACTTCTTTAAAAGTTGGAACGACCTCCTCACACTTTTCCGTTTTAAACGGACAGCGCGCATGGAAGGCACATCCTTTAGGCGGGTTCGCCGGACTCGGAATGTCCCCTTTTAACACAATCGTTTCGCGTTTATGTTCTGGATCTGGGATTGGCACAGCGGATAAAAGAGCTTGCGTATAAGGATGTAACGGTTTTTCATATAACTTCTCACTATCGGCAAGCTCGACCATTTTCCCTAAATACATGACGCCAACCCGATCGCTAATATGTCTTACAACCCCTAAATCATGGGCAATAAAAATGTACGTTAAGCCAAACTCTTTTTGTAAATCTTGCATTAAGTTCAGCACTTGCGACTGAATGGATACATCCAGTGCTGATACGGGCTCGTCGGCAATGATCAGCTTCGGTCTTGTCATCAACGCTCGCGCAATCCCAATCCGTTGTCTTTGTCCACCACTGAATTGATGCGGATAACGCTTGGCATGGTAACTACTTAATCCAACAACTTCGAGTAGCTCTCGAACTTTTTTCTTCCGCTCCTTTTCGTCCCCTATTCCGTGAACGATGAGCGGTTCTTCTAAAATTTTTTCCACCGTATGCCGCGGATTTAATGAGGCAAACGGGTCTTGAAACACCATTTGCAAATCGCGACGGGTTGCTCGCATGTCTTTTTTGGATAGCTTCATTAAATCTTTTCCGTCAAAAATAATCTCACCGGCTGTCGGTTCAATTAAGCGCATCAGCATGCGCCCGGTCGTTGATTTCCCACACCCACTTTCTCCGACAATTCCAAGTGTTTCCCCTTTTTTGACGGAAAACGAAACACCATCAACCGCTTTTACGTGTCCGATTGTTTTTCCAAAAATGCCTCCAGTAATCGGAAAGTGTTTCTTTAAATCTTTTATTTCAAGCAATGTTTCGGTCATACGGTGACACCTGCCTTATCATGGAGAAAACAACGAGTACGGTGTCCCGACTCGGTTGTATATAGTTCAGGATTTTCCTCAAAACAGCGATCAAACGCTTGCTCACAACGGGGAGCAAAACGACAGCCGTTTTTAATGGAACCAGGTTTCGGTACATTTCCAGGAATCGAATATAATCGTTGTTGTTTAAAACGCATATCCGGAACCGATTGAATTAACCCTTTTGTGTACGGGTGTTGTGGATTTTTAAAAATCGTTTTCACATCGCCTTCTTCGACTACTTTTCCGGAATACATGACGACGACACGATCACAAATTTCCGCAACGACGCCTAAGTCATGCGTAATCATAATGACCGCGGTATTCGATTCTTCGTTCAGCTTTTTCATTAACTGTAAAATTTGTGCTTGAATCGTGACGTCAAGGGCGGTGGTTGGCTCATCGGCAATGAGTAACTTTGGCTCACACACCATCGCCATCGCAATCATGACGCGTTGCCTCATTCCCCCTGATAATTGGTGGGGATATTCGTTCATCAACTCTTCCGCCCGTGGAAGACCCACGTGTTTCATCATTTCTATCGCACGTTCTCGCGCTTTTTGTTTACTCCATTTTTTATGTATGCGAATAGCCTCGACTAATTGGTCACCAATCGTAAATAATGGATTTAACGATGTCATTGGCTCTTGGAAAATCATCGCGATTTCATTTCCGCGAATTTGCCGCATCCTTCGTTCCGAGGCCTTCGTTAAATCCTCTCCTTTAAATAAAATTTTTCCTCCGACCACTTTCCCGGGTGGATGCGGAACTAACCCCATAATGGAAAGGGACGTTACGCTTTTTCCACATCCAGATTCCCCAACGATTCCGAGAATCTCCCCTTCGTTGACGTAAAAATCTACATTGTCTACTGCTGGAATCTCCCCATCATCGGTAAAAAATGAGGTTCGCAATCCTTCAACGGACAATAGTCGTTCTCCCATCCAGCCTGTCCTCCTCTCGGTGAAAAATTCCTTGAAGATTCATTTTTTAGAATATTTGGTAACTTTATATGAACATTATACTCGACCTAAAAAATTTTTCAATACTAAATTTTCTGAATATTATTTTAAAATAGTAATTTTATCCATGTTTTAGGTTGTTAAATTGTAAATAGAATATATTTACTATTTTGGAAAAATTATTTCGTATAAAATAGACTCAAAAAAATTGTAATAATATAACAAAGCCAGACGGATACATTTCCATCTGGCTTTACGTTTGTGATACTTCTTCATGATGTAATTGTTGAATCGTAAATAAATCGTAGTATGAGCCGCGTTTAGCCATCAATTCTTCATGCGTTCCCATTTCCACAATTAGACCGTGTTCCATAACCACAATACGATCCGCATGAGTAATGGTAGACAATCGATGGGCCACAATAAATGTGGTTCGATCTTTTGCCAGCTCATCTAGTGCCTTTTGAATATATTGTTCGCTTTCTAAGTCAAGAGCAGAGGTCGCTTCATCTAAAATAAGAATTGGCGGATTTTTTAAGAAAATACGCGCAATCGCAATGCGCTGCTTTTGTCCGCCGGATAGTTTAACGCCACGTTCACCGACTTTTGTATCGTAACCGTTCGGCAAGTTCATAATAAATTCGTGGGCATTCGCTGCTTTAGCAGCGGCAATTACTTCTTCGTCTGTCGCATCTGGTTTTCCTAATAAAATGTTTGTTTTGACAGATTCGCTAAATAAAATAGTATCTTGCAACACTATTCCAATTTGGTCGCGTAAACTGCGAATTTTTATATCCCGAATATCCGTTCCATCGAGCAAAATTCGTCCTTCTGTCACATCGTAAAACCGCGGAATTAAGCTGACTAATGACGATTTTCCTCCCCCACTCATCCCAACAAGCGCAACGGTCTCTCCAGGTTTAACGTCAAGATGAATGTTTTTCAAAACGGGGAGTTCTTTATCATCGTATGCAAACGAAACATTTTCAAACGTAATGCGCCCTTTTACGTTCGTACACTCCACCGCATTTTCATGGTCGACAACATCATATTTTTCATCTAAAAATTCAAACACCCGATCCATAGAGGCAATCGACTGTGTTAACGTCGTCGAAGAGTTGACAAGACGACGAAGCGGATTGTACAACCGATCAATGTAAGCAATAAAGGCAACCATCGTCCCTAGCGTCAAATTCCCTTGAATGACATGATAGCCAGAATACAAAATGACGAGAAGCGGAGCGACATCCGTAATCGTGTTTACCACCGCAAATGCTTTAGCGTTCCAGCTCGTATGTTCCAGCGCTTTCTCTAAAAATCGACCGTTATGTTCACGGAAGTTTTTTTGCTCGTAATCTTCAATCGCCAAGCTTTTAATAACCGACATTCCTTGAACCCGCTCATGCAAATAGCTTTGAACTTCCGCTAACGCTTGAGAACGTTTTCGAGTCAATTTTCGTAAGTTCCCAAAAAAGTACTTCACGGATACGGCATATAACGGAAGGACCACGATCGAAACGAGCGTCAATTTCAAATCCATCGTAAACATAATGCCAATCGCGATAAAAATGGTCGCCATATCGAGCCATAGGTTCATCAGCCCCGTAATCACAAAGCTTTTCGTTTGCTCAACATCGTTGATGACACGAGAGATCACTTCACCGGCTTTTGTGTTGGCGTAATATTTAAACGAAAGCTTTTGAATATGCGTAAACAGGCGGTCGCGTATGTCATACAATACTTTATTTCCTGTCCATTGCGCAAAATATTGTCGGTAATACTCAATTGGCGGCCGAATCACAATAAATAAGAACAGCATCGCCGCCATCGTCCAAAACAGACGGGTTGTTTTCTCGTCTGCCGTTAAAAATTCATTACCAACGATATCGTCGATGACGTATTTAATTAATATAGGAATTAAGAGGGGGATCGCAAATTTAACGATCCCAATCACAATCGTAGCAGCAATTTGCAATTTATAAGGTTTGACAAATTGCATATATCGTTTGATGCTGCCCAACGCCCTCACCTCACTTTCCGCGTTGTCCTCATGAAAAAACCTGTTGAAAAACCAACAGGCATTGAAATGTAATTATTTACGATACATTAAATATCGCTCATACCACGTATCGATAAAATCAGGGGCAAATGGTCCTTTCCGTTGTCGAATCCATCGAATTAATTTATCGACATTTCTTTTTAATATTTGGTCGATCACATCGGGATACCCCATTGACTTACGGTGCGTTTCGTATTCATCTTCATCCAACAATGTAAACGTCATATCGGGATACACTTTAATATCCAAATCATAATCTATGTATTTTAACGCCTCGTGATCGTATACGAAAGGTGAACTTAAATTACAATAATAATAAATTCCGTCTTCCCGGAGCATCCCGATAATGTTAAACCAATGTTGGGAATGGAAGTAACAAATAGCAGGTTCGCGGGTAATCCATGTCCGTCCATCAGCTTCGGTGACCATAGTACGATCATTTCCGCCGATCACCATATGCCGCGAACCTTTCAACACCACCGTTTCTTGCCAAATTCGATGGATGGTACCGTTATGTTTATAGCTTTGGATTTGAATCGCTTCGCCTTCAACGGGAACCCCCATTAAATCTCCCTACTTTCTTTCTATAATCCGATTTCCATATGTATCAAGAAAATTTTGTATAAATGAAAAAAAACGTCCAAGAATACACCTATGTTTTATTATTATAACGGTTCAACACAAATTTTAAAACAAAAGAGCCTTGTTTTTCACAATGGCTCTTACACGATCGCATTGAAATCTCGATAGGATTGAATGACTTCGTCGGTTTGGGCTTCAAACTGTTTTTGAATTTGATACAATTCTTCTTTCATTTTAACAATTTCTTGTTTAATGCTTTCGACTTTCGCCTCATCCTGTAAGGCGGTTAATTCTTCTTTTAATTTTTGACATCTTTCAATTTCAGCCTGCAAATAGAGTAGTTTATCCATCGTTTTCATTTGCTTTTGAACAAGCTCATTAAATAGCGCCATTAAAAAAAACACCCCTCATGATTGCGTTTCGCTATATAAGTTCTTGATGAAGCGATGATTTTCCTTTGACTACTTCTGTCTGAACGCCATTTCTTTTGTCGAATATTTGAGTTCGAAAAAAAGACCTCTTCCAGGTGGAAGAAGCCTCTTTATCAAATGGTTATTGGTTTTGTTGTTGATTTTGCGGACTGTATTGACCAGACGTTTGGTTTTTACGAGCTTCCGCCTGTTGGTTTTGTTGTTTTACGTGTTGTACGTTTGTTTCACTTCCAAACTCAGTCGCGTATTGTTGTTGAGCTTGCTGTTGAGCTTGCTGTTGAGCTTGTTGTTGGCGTTGCTGTTTTGCCATTGTTATCACCTCCACGGTTTATAATGTAACCAACACGTGGGGTGTCTATCCGAAAAATTTTTTGGAAAATTATACTAACAATGAGCGTCCACCATCGACAATAATTGTTTGTCCGCGAATCATAAACGCATCGTCAGAAACTAAAAATAATACCGCTTTGACGATGTCTTCAATTTCCACCATGCGGCCGGCAGGTGTTTTTTCCCTTGCGTCGGCTAATAACTCTTCCCGGTTCGGAAAATGCGTCAGCGCATCCGTATCGATCGCACCACCTGAAATAGCGTTAACGACAATGTTTTTCGGAGCAAGCTCGACGGCTAAATAACGAGTTAACGCTTCTAATGCCGCTTTCGATACACCAACTGTCGTATAGTTATCTAAATAGCGAATCGAGCCTAACGAACTAATGCTGACAATTTTTCCACCGCCGACTTTTTCCATGAGTTTGGCTGCCTCTTGGGCACAGAATAGCAACGCTTTACTGTTTATGTTCATCGTCCAATCCCAATGAGACTCTTCCAATTCCATCGCCGGACGAAGCACACCTGATGCAGCGTTATTTACAAACACGTCGAGCCGACCGAACGTTTCTTCAATTTGGATAAACATCGCTTTAATTTTTTCCACATCACCGACATTGGCTTTCACGACTAACGCTTTTCTTCCAAGCGCCTCCACCTCAGAAGCGACTTCCAATGCTTTCGTCTTACTACGCGCATAGTTAATGACAATATCGTATCCTTTTTCCGCTAACGCCAATGCAATAGCTCTTCCTACTCCACGACTACTCCCTGTGACTAATGCAACTTGATTACTCATGCAAATCCTTCCTTTCCATTTCGTCCATTTCATTGTACCGATTCCACGAATAACGAACAACGTTTCCTCAAAAAATATCGATGATAACGAAAGGGAGTGACGAAAGATGTATGTTGGTCGAGATATGGCCGAATTGTCTATGACACCATATTCCGAATGGAAAGAGAGTGAACTGGTCTTTTTCCATCATTCACTACAACAAATGGTGCCGTATTTAAATCAAGAAGGACAGCAAATTCATAAGAATATTGTGAAGGAAATTGAAAGACGAGGCGGGTTAAAACGAAATGAAGCGGATTATACGCACGGAACAAGAATTAGTTACGATTAAAATGAAAAAGGAGTGGCTGTTGCCCTCCTTTTCTTATGCTTTAAGTACTTTTTCACTTTACGTTCTATGCTGAATACTTTCTGTTTGGACCTTTTTACTTTACGTTCTGTGCTAAATACTTTCTGTTTGGACCTTTTCACTTTACGTTCTATGCGAATACTTTCTGTTTGGACCTTTTTACTTTACGTCTGTGCTAAATACTTTCTGTTTGGACCTTTTTACTTTACGTTCTGTGCGATACTTTCTGTTTGGACCTTTTTACTTTACGTTCTGCGCGATACTTTCTGTTTGGACCTTTTTACTTTACGTTCTGTGCGATACTTTCTGTTTGGACCTTTTTACTTTACGTTCTGTGCTAAACACTTTCTGTTTGGACCTTTTTACTTTACGTTCTGTGCTAAATACTTTCTGTTTGGACCTTTTTACTTTACGTTCTGCGCTTAATACTTTCTGTTTGGACCTTTTTACTTTACGTTCTGCGCTTAATACTTTCTGTTTGAACCTTTTTACTTTACGTTCTGTGGTCTTGGTAGGCTTTCCATATTCGTTGGTGCGAAACTGGGAAAGCATATTCGGTTAGTTCGTCTTCTGTTACAAGTTTCAGGTCGCATTTAGCCTCATCTATGTTTCCTTGAACAGTGCCTTCATATACGTCCATGTTCCAAATGAGATGGGAAAAAACGTGCTCAATTTTGGTAAACGGTTTTGCTTCAAGATTGACATGAAGACCGTATCGTTCTTTAAGTTCAAACGTCAATCGATCGTTCGGCGCTTGGAAGGGATCGGTTTCTACCGTTGGGAATTCCCAAAGGTTCGCTAACAGTCCTTCTTTCGGCCGTTTATGAATCGCCAAACGTCCCTTCTCATCCCGAAGAACTGCCACTAGCAATTGAACACGTTTTACTTTTTGTTTTTTCGTTTTTACTGGGAGCTGTTCATGGACGCCTTCTTGAAATCCAAGACAATGTTCGCGTACGGGACATAATAAACAAGATGGAGAAGTTGGGGTACAAATGAGCGCTCCTAATTCCATCAATGCTTGGTTAAAATAGGATGGATTTTCATGAGAAATAAGAGCCGTTACCGCTTGTTCGAACACTTTCCGAGATGATGCTTTGGCAATGTCGTCCCAAATGGTCAAAATCCGGGAAAGTACCCGCATAACATTTCCATCTACTGCATGTTCAGGCACATCATAGGCAATGCTTAAAATCGCTCCTGCCGTATAAGGGCCCACTCCTTTCAATTTCGAGATTTCTTTTCTTGTTTTTGGTACGACCCCACCATATTTTTCTTTCACTTCGCGTACTGCCGTTTGTAAATTACGAACGCGAGAATAATAGCCAAGTCCTTCCCAAGCTTTTAACACTTCTTCTTCATCAGCCTCGGCTAATGCATCAATTGTCGGAAATTTTTCGATAAAACGGTTAAAATAAGGGATAACCGTATCGACCCGTGTTTGTTGAAGCATAACTTCAGATACCCAAATTTTATATGGGTCTTTATCTTTTCGCCATGGTAAATCTCGCTGCTCTCGTTCAAACCATTGGATTAAATCGCGTTGAAATTGTTTGATTGGAAAATTTTCTAGTTGCTTTAATGGTTGCATGTATACCTCCATGATGTTACCATTTCTTCAAATTGGGAATATATTATGTACGGAATCGTTTCACACCATAGCACTGAATACACCTTACCCCTCCATGCACATATCGGTCAAGTAAACCAAATACAGCATGGTGGCGCGAAGTACGTAATTTTTTTAAAGCAAAGTAATGCGACTCGGTCGGTACGATAAACCATTCGGTCATTTGCTTCAAGTGATCCGATGTCCATTCCCACCGAATGTTTGCTGCTTCGTAATTTTCCAAATGATGAGCGACGTCGTACATCAGTTGCTCATACTGAGGAATAAACGATTCATGAACTTCATATTGAAGAAACATTTGGACGAATGGTTTCATATTGAAAAACTCCTTTTTACCTTACCATTTTTTCATAAAAAGCCAAAGAGGGGAGCGTTTCCTTCCCTTTTAATCCACTCCCATGTACATCAATTAAAGGAGGGGACTTAGTGGATACTGGTACACACATCGTGATGGGGGTTGCTTTAGGCGGCCTAGCCACATTAGACCCGGTTATTGCTAACGATCCAATTACCGCCCAAAGTGTATTAATTGGAACGATTATTGGATCCCAAATTCCAGATATTGATACCGTATTGAAGCTAAAAAATAATGCCGTATATATTCGACATCACCGCGGAGTTACTCATTCAATTCCAGCTGTTATTATTTGGCCTCTTGTGATTATGGTTGGTTTGATCATCTTTTTTCCTGAGGCCAACATGTTTCACTTATGGATTTGGACGTTTCTTGCCGTTTTCCTCCATGTATTTGTCGACATCTTCAACGCCTATGGCACACAAGCGTTACGTCCGTTTTCGTCGAAATGGGTCGCTTTAGGGTGGATTAACACATTTGATCCGTTCATTTTTACAGCATTTGTCGGTGGACTCATCATTTGGGGGATTGGCGGTGACCCGGGTTGGACCTTTTTGTCGATTTTTCATTTAATCGTCGGCTACTACGGCATCCGATATTTTTATCAACGAATGTTGCGGCATATCATCCAACAGCAAATTCCCGATGCTAAACAGATCATCATCATTCCGACGATGCGCTTTTTCCAATGGCGCATAGCTGTGATGACACCATCGAAATTTTATGTCGGCAGAGCTCATAAACGGTCAGTAACCATTTTAGATGAATTTAGACGAAAAGCCGTACCGGACTCCCCGGTAATGGAAGCAGCGAAAAAAGATAAAAACATATCCGCTTTCCTATCGTTTTCTCCGATGCATCGGTGGGAAGTAAAAGAAACAGATGATTACGTAGAAGTACGATTTATCGATCTCCGTTACCGAAGCAACGGACATTATCCATTTGTCGCCATTGTTCATTTGGATGACAACTTGAAAATTATACGTTCTTATACCGGCTGGGTGTTTAGTGAAGATCGCTTACAGAGAAAATTGGACACAATTGAAAATTATTCGTAAACAAGAGCCGACTCTTTGTAAGCCGGCTCTTGTTAATGCACGTGTGGATCACGAAGAAGATGAGCATATTTTGGATTGGTTGCCACAAATTCATGGAGTCGTGGACCATAGTTTTCAATCCATTGTCTAACTACTTTTTCCGTCATTTCGCTTCCTTTATACGAACGACCAGCTTTCGCGTACGTTGTTTCAAAATCTTCCCAAAGCAGTTCAACAAGCGTGCGAGCTTTTTCATACGTAAGTTGTTGATTTTTTTCAAGTAAAATTGCTGTTAAACGCTCATAATATTCTTCCATCATCATCTGTGTTCGCTCCTTTCCAATAAATATTGCTCATAGGTGTTATGGTTCCGTTCATACTATTAATACGTGAAAAGATGATTGATTCATTGGTGGTCTTTTCACGGTTTTGTCATCCTTTTAACCATGGAGGGGCTTATGCGAAACAAAGCAAAAAAGTTTCCTAACAAAGATGTAAATCGCTTTGAAGGCGAACCACAAGCAAAAGAAGCCTTTGCTTCAAGACGGGCGAATGGCACGATTAATACCCATCCTCAGGAGCGTATGCACGCATCTGGACAACGTGCAGAAGAACCGTATCCTGAAGAAGGATAAAGGAGACATTCACATGGCAAAAAGAACCGGACAATTTTCTCCCGATCATTACATCAGTCCGTTCAACCGTGGCTGGTATAACACAAAACACGCCCATCACCAAGTTAATGGGGAAACGAGTTTGACACAATCCTTAATTATTTTAGAAAATGAAACTCGGAAACGCTCATAAGAAGGAAAGGGCCTGACGTCATGTCAGCCCTTTTTTCTTTATTTATTTAATTTTTTCAAAAGAGAAATTGGAAGCCCCTCTTCTTGTCCATCTCCGTTTAATCGATAGCCCCATGCAAAAACACCATTTAAATATTCGACTTTAAAGTAACTTCCAGGGTCACCTTCAATGGCATAAATTTCGCCTGGTTGAAAATCATTTGGATCTAACAAATACGCTTGAGCCATTGCCGCTTTTCTTTCTAAAACGGCAAATTCATTTACCATTCCCAGTTGTTCTGCTTTGCGAGCTTTTTCTTTCAATCGAGCAATTTCTTGTTTTAATTCGTATTCAGTCATTTCACTGTATCTTTTTTCTTGTATCATTGTTCCCACCACCTTATCATGTACAGTATAGAAAAAAATGTATCTTCAGAAAAGAACTTTTGTTTGGAAAAGGATACAACGGAAAGGATGACTTGTATGAAAACGGCATTGATTACGGGAGCAGGCACTGGTTTAGGGAAAGAACTCGCTTTATTGTTAAGTGAAAAAGGATATTTTATTTATGCTTGTGGTCGTAACAAAGAAACATTAAATGAAACGATTCGTGAAATCACAGAACATGGCGGTCAAGGAGAAGCGCTCACATTGGACGTTCGTTCGTTCGAAGATGTGTCTTCAAAGATTGCAGGACTTTCACGTCCAATCGATCTATTGGTCAATAATGCTGGTGTCGGCTTCTTCGGCCCATTTTTACAAAGCACCTACGATGAAATGAACCAAATGTTTACGACCAATGTGTATGGACCAATCTTTTTAACAAAAGCTGTGTTACCATCGATGCGTGAACGGAACAATGGTGTTGTTCTTAACATTATTTCCACAGCTGGCTTACGCGGAAAGAAAAATGAAGCCTTATACGTGGCGAGTAAATTCGCCTTACGTGGGTTTACCGAAAGCTTACAAAAAGAATATGAAGGAACAGGCATCCGCTTTGTGGCAGCGTATATGGGTGGCATGAACACTCCATTCTGGGACGATTCTGATCATATTTCTGATAAAAGCCGGTTACGTTCGCCTAAAGAAGTAGCTGAGTTCATCGTCCAACGGTTTGAAACCGAGTCTGAAATTGTTATTGAATCCAAAAAGTAAAAGCAGTAAGGGGCTGAGTGGACAGCCCCTTTTTTGTTCTTGTTATTTAACGGACGATTATAAGAGTGTTTTACTCATCCTAAGCTTTTCCAATCATTCCTCTTCCTGACGATAAGATAAATACCGCTCGATCCATTCCATGGAGAATCCTTTTCGATACAGGGCTTGTTTCATTTTTTGCTCGTACACGTATCCATCGTATTTGGAATACCTTCGGTGGGCTTTGTCCCCTTCTTTTTTTACCGCTTCCCACTCTTCTTCCTCGCTTTTTTCAATGACCAGTTCGGATAAGACATCACGCACAATCGAACTTGGATATCCTTTTCGAAGCAGCGCTTCTTCTACCTTCCGATGAATCATCAGTTCCGATAAAGAGGCATGTTTTTGAGCCCATTTTTCCGCTAATTTCATCGCACGCTCCCATTCTTCTGCAGAATCAATGGTAGCCATTGTTCGTTCAATGATGCTTTCAGCGATTCCTTTTTCCCGCAGCTCTCGTTGAATCCGCTCTGTTCCTTTATCCGTTGTATTCCATTGCGTTTGAACGAATGCTTGAGCAAATTGTTCATCATTGACATATTGATATTCCCGAAGTTTGTGCATCACTTCTTGAATAATCGTGTCGTCCCACTCTTTTTTCTTTAAGTGGTCCATGACTTCTTTTTCCGATCGCATGCGATGAGCTAAAAATTGAACCGCCGCATTTACCCCTTTACGGATCTCATCATGATAGCGAATTTCGGTCAGGTCGAGCTCATTTAACTCTTTTCCCTTTTTCAATCCATAGCGTGCAAGTACCTCTTCATCCACACTAAAGGCGTATTGTCCATCTAAATAAATGTTGTACCTTTCCTTATTTTGTTGCTGTACGGAAATTTTCGTAATAACAGGCATCATCCGTCCTCCTTTTGTATAAAAATTGTAGAATGTTTTATTTGATAAGAAAAGGGAAAAGACACGTTCAGCCCGAAAAGAAAAAAGGAGGAGGTCGTTGACAGTGAACATTGCCATTACAGGAGGAACCGGATTTATCGGGAAAGCAGTCGCTAAACTTTTATTAAGTGCAGGGCATCATGTATATATTTTAACGCGGCACATACCAACCCAACTACCTGTGAAAAATGCAACTTACGTTGAATGGTTACGCGAAGGAAGCCATCCTGAAAACGAACTTCCTGTGATTGATGCGTTTATCCATTTAGCAGGTGAATCGATCAATAGCGGTCGTTGGACGGATGAACAAAAAAAGCGAATTTTGAATAGTCGTATTCATTCCACGCAAGAAGTTCGTCGCATCATTGAGTCGATGCCGAAAAAACCTTGGGGCGTCATCCAAGCGAGTGCCATCGGTTTTTACCCACCCTCTGATTCCAAGACGTATACGGAAACACACGCTGAGCCTGGGAATCACTTTTTAGCCAAAACCGTTCAACTATGGGAACAAGAAGGACGAAAAATAGCTGACTTGAACATACGCACCGTCTTTGCCCGTTTTGGTGTTTTACTTGGAAAAAATGAAGGAGCGCTTCCTCGAATAGCCCTCCCTTACAAAATGTTTATCGGTGGAAAAGTTGGTTCAGGAACGCAATGGATGTCATGGATTCACATTGAAGACGCCGCTCGAGCGATTGCGTTCGTCCTTCAACACGAAGACATCCAAGGACCTGTGAATTTCACCGCCCCGCATCCTGTTCGCATGGACGAATTTGGTCGGACGTTAGCCACTGTTTTAAAACGACCTCATTGGTTACCAGCACCAGCTTTCGCCTTAAAACTCGTTCTCGGTGAAATGAGCGACCTCGTCCTTACTGGACAAAAAGTAATACCGAACACGTTAGTTTCGCATGGATTTACGTTTAAGTACCCTTCCCTAAAAGAAGCATTAGAAGACATTTATCATGAGAAAAAATCGGCACAGTCCGTCAGTTAGAAACAGGTGGACGAACAAAGGGAATATAAAACGATTACGATTCCGACAGAAGGCTTTTGGGCAGAAAAATACACGAAAATGAAAGAACTGCTGAATCATTATGGCGCTGAAGGTTGGGATTAATTTTAACACCCATCAAGGACAAGAGAAGTGATTGCCGGCTTTAAAAGAAGAAAAAGGGGACTAGCTATCCACTATTTTCCCTCTTTCTGCATAATTCCTCCTATACAGGGAAAAATAAGAATAACTTTGTGGAAAGGATGTGGGTGAATGGTGGAAAAGAAAAAACGGGACAAAAAGAGACGAGAATTATCCAGTGCACAAGAAGTAACCTATCGCCATGAATTCAAAATGGCAGACCGGGCGGGTGGATATAAGCGGCCTACCTTACCGTAAAATTTTCCAACATAAGTCGTCAAAATTCGCTCATCCTATAAGTACGGAAATCCGCTTCCGTACTTTTTTCATTTTCACTTTGAAAGGAGAGCCATGTCATGGGACGAGGTCGTAGTAAAAATTCCCTTTCACAAGTTCCGAAAAATCAAAAATCAGACGGATATGATGTCGAATTTTCACAAGAATTAGCCGACCAAGAAGATTTAGAAGCACAAGCACGGGCGAATGCGGCTAATCAACGTGTTCAACTAAATAAGCAAAATAGGTAATATCTTCTAAATTGTGAATAAATTATCCACAATTATGTGGATAATGTTAATAACATTGCGAATTATTTGATAATTACAGTGTTTTTATCCACAATCGTTGTCACAAATTGTGGAAAATTTAAACACTTCATTTGCATAACAAAAGCGTGGCCTTTATGGTCACGCTTTTTCCTGTTGATTTTAAAATTTGGCTGTCATTGTTTATGTTTAGCAAGTTATTCACACGGCGGCGACTTCAGCGGGAACAAGAACCGAAGCAAGCCCCTGGAATCGAGCGTAGCGAAGGAAGCGGCTTGCCCGTGGAAAGCGTCCGCCACAAGCGAAATGTTTAACAGACATTCATGCCAATTGCCATTGGCACATCGATGAATGAAATAACAGTAAAAGTTATCCACAGTTATTTTAGGGAAGAGCCTAAATTTTAAATAATATTCTGATCATTAAATAATAAAATAATATAATAATCACTACTCTTTGGAAAGGATGATTTTATTATGAAAAAAATATTCAAAGGAGCAGCTATTGCCTTTATTAGTTTTTTAACTGTTTATCTCCTTCTGTTTGACTTAAGTAGTGATACCGTGGCCGTCATTCCGTTTCTTATATGGATCATTTACCTTACTTGTTTCATTCTTGAACTACTCATTCAATATGTGGAATGGAAATATGATGGAGTCGATGCTACTTGGATTTCAGTTGTCGTGGTCATGTTTCTAATTACTACTCCTTCTTTCAGCAACTTCTATTTCCTCTCGGCTATCTTCGTTGGAGCATTGGCTTATTACTTCGGAAGAAAATTAAAAGACCATCCAGTGACCTACGTAATCTCTAGTTTACCAGCAGTTATCTTTTTAGCAGTGATTATACATGCTCAATTGGCGTAGTTGGTTTGTAGAACTATAGTTCGTGCTCCTTTTCACGTGTTTTAACCTATGAGCCAGATTATGTCTTCTATGTTTTATTTTCTGTACTCTATGGGCCTTTTTGTATGCTTTATGTGCCAAATCCTATTTCCAAAGGACCAACTTTCCCCCACAGAGTCAAACATCAACTAAGAACACAATATATTATGAAACTTCACAGCCCTTTAGAACATATTTAACAATAAGTATTATTCTTTTGGGAGATTCAAATGAAAAAAGTACTCATACCGTACATGCCGTAATATCGTTATTCAAACCCAATATTGAGAATTACAATTCAACAGTTCGAAATCTTGAGGTCATACAATCATTATTTTTGACACAAAGGGGATTTTTTCTCATAAACGTGGGTTTTTTCCTATAAGATTTAGATATTTTCTCATAAAAGTTAGGATTTTTCCCATAAAAGTTCAATTTTTTCTCATAAATTTTGGATTTTTTCTCATATTTAATGTGTTTTGCTCAAATTAATTAAATTATTCCCTTAAAAAAGGATAGTGGAACAAGAACCAATTATTTCGTTGGCCAAAAGATACACACCGAAAGTGAGGGATCCATCATAAAGAATAAGGATCAAACGTTTGGCAATAAACCAAGCGTTTGATCCTTCTAGCTCATAATCATTTGGAGTTCCACTAAATCCATCCGTTCTTTTCAGCCACCGTTATAGCTTCAATCCGGTTTTTTACCTCAAGTTTTGCCAAAATTTCTGACATATAATTGCGTACCGTTCCTGGAGACAAATACAAAGTGGCGGCGATTTCTTTCGTAGTTTTTCCTTCTTTCACGAGTCGAAGCACATCCTGTTCCCGATTGGTTAATGGGTTTTCCGTTTGAACAAATCCAAAGGCAAGTTCTGGGGATACTTCTTTTTTTCCGGTCATAATGTTACGAATGGCATCAGCTAATTTTTCGACGGGACTATCTTTTAACACATATCCGTGGACACCCGCACGGACCGCTCGCTCAAAATAGCCTGGACGAGCAAACGTCGTTAAAATCAAGACTTTACAAGGGAGCCGTTCGTTCTTAATGGTCTCGGCCACTTCCAAACCGGACTTGACCGGCATTTCAATGTCGAGTAAACAAACATCTGGTTGAAGTTGACGAATGAGTGACAATGCTTCTTCCCCATTCGCTGCTTCCCCAACGACCGTGATATCTTCTTCTAAGTTCAAAAGATTCCCTAAAGCACCGCGAAGCATCCGCTGATCTTCCGCAATCACAATGCGAATCATGTTCCCCTCTCGCTCTCCCTTCTTAACATCTTGGAGAGTGATTTTTTCTACACCGGCTCTTGTCGTTTTCTACGTATATATACTGATAGTATCATAAAAACAACAAAATATACCATTAAAATCATAATGGTTTCCCAAGATATCGATTGCCCATTAATCAAATTCCATGCCCCTTCTCCCGCACGATAAGAGGGGAGCCATTTTGAAATTTGTTGTAAAAATTCTGGAAGCTGATTTACCGGCATCCATAACCCGCCGACAATGGCCAGCCCAAAGAGAAGAATGTTCGACAACGCTGTTGCTGTTTCCACTTTGTTTAAGCTGCCAACAATCGCTCCTAAGGCCATAAATGGAATAGATGCTAACACAATCCAAACCATACACATTACCCATTGACTTATAGATAATTGCACATCATTAACCACATATCCGAAAAGAAAAATAAGAATCACTGACACCAAATTAATAAGCAGTTGTGCCATCATTTTCGCCAAAAAATAAAACGCTTCTTTTAATGGAGTAAGCCGAATCATTTTTGACCAACCCAATTTATTCTCATAAACAAACGTAATTCCTAACGAGCACACCGATGAACTAATAAGACTAAATAAAGCCATTGACATCAAATAGTGGGCTTCCCACTCTTCACGAAATGGAAGATCACGATTAACTAAATTGGTAAATATATAATAAAACATGATTGGCATAAACAATGAAAAAAAGAGAAACATCCGATTACGAAACGTTTTCAGAAACTCCACTTTGCACTGCATCCAAAGCGCGTGCATCCACCATTTCCCCTTTCGTTAAATCATCAAATAAATCGTTTAAGCTTCCCTTATCCACAAAAACATCGGATATTGGCAAATCTCGTAAAAATAACTCCCGTAACAAGGCATCCGAATCATTTGTATAAAGCGTTACACGATCCCCATCTTTCATGACGTTCTCTACATATGGAAAATCTGAAAACATCGCTACTTCTTCTTGTTTCCACGTAAATGTTACCGCCCTTTTCATAAATGTTTGTTGAATGTATGTTAACGGACCTTCTGACACCTTTTTTCCTTTATGAATGACGACAATTCGATCGGCCACTGCCTCTGCTTCTTCTAAATAATGCGTCGTAAATAAAATGGTTTTACCTGATCGCTTCATCGATTGAATTTTTTCCCAAAACAGCTTTCTTGAAGTAACGTCCATGCCGACAGTCGGTTCGTCTAAAAAAATCAAATCGGGATTTCCGGCCATCGCTAACGCAAAAGCTAGTCGCCGTTTTTGACCACCTGATAATTTTTGAGCCATCGTGTTAGCCTGATTTTCTAACAGGACCATTTGAAGCAGTTCTTGGTGAGAAAAAGGATGCGGATAGTAGCTGCGGAATAAATCAATGAGTTCTTTTACTTTTACATCATCGGGAATAATTGAATGTTGCAGCATCACCCCGATTCGGTTGCGGACTTGGTTCGGCTTTTTTCCAAACAGTTGAACTTCTCCAGATGTTGGATTTAATATGCCAAGCATAATCGAAATCAGAGTCGTTTTTCCCGCCCCATTCGGACCTAAAATGGCCACGGTTTCTCCTCGATCGATCATTAAACTTACCCTGTCAACCGCTTTCAGATCACGAAACATTTTGGACACTTCTTTTATTTGAATGACCGTCTCCATGTTTTCTCCTCCTTTTACCAACATTTTACTCGAGCAAATCGTTTGCTGTTAGTAAAGGGTGTCATGGTTTTTACATGACAAATGTCATATTGGTGTTTCATTTTTTATTTAAGAAGGAAATAAACGCAATTGCAGACTTTGTCGAGAACATTTCCCAAGAAATCGACAAAAGTCCTATGACTATCCTCACAGTTAGACAAAATTTATATAAAATTCGTTCGCATCTAATAGCATAAGTCTTTCTTAAAGGATGAATAAAATTAAATCCCCATACAAATAATTTACATGTAACTCCCTTGATATAGGGGTTATGGCACTATTAACTCCTCTGCAAGGAGGAAGTCTATGGATTTTACAAAAACGATAAGGAGGGTTTTTATGGGGATTTTAAGTGGAAATCCAACTAATGAACCAATGCACTATGGCGAAGTTTTTGGAACGTGGGCGTTTCTTTTGACAACTAAAGGATTAGTTGCAGGTTACCAAACTTATCTTAACCATGCAGGTGATGAAGATTTACGGAAATTACTTGAAGAAGCTATTCAAGGTGGACAACAAGAAATTAAAGAAATTGAAACTTTACTAAAAAATAACGGAATTGGTTTACCACCATCACCTCCAGAACGCCCTAAAGCATGTTTAGAAGACATTCCTGTAGGTGCACGTTTTCAAGACCCTGAAATAGCAGCTTCATTGTCTAAAGACATTGCAGCAGGATTAGTTTCATGTAGTCAGATTATAGGTCAATCAATCCGAGAAGACATTGCAATGATGTTTGGGCAATTTCACATTCAAAAAGCAACTCTAGGTGCAAAGATTCTTCGACTTAATAAAGAAAAAGGTTGGTTAATTCCTCCACCATTACACCAAAATAAAGCTGAAGATTGTACATGACAAAGGTGCCTCTTTTTGAGGTACTTTTTGTACGATAAGCAGTTGATAGGGTGCTGACTAACTCATTCCCTTTAATTTTTTTTGCACATTCAAAGACTAAACATATTGCCCGATATGCGAAATGTGACGTGCTTGTTGTACGGTCAAACGAGGAGTAAATAATAAAAGGAATCGTCAAGATGATGGACGATTCCTTTTTAACTTATTTAAAAACCACCTGCTCCAACTCGTGAAGCACGTGGTTTTGTTCAAAAGATATGTATTTAACATCTTAATTGTATTTCGCCTTTCGAAAGCCAGAGGAAATCGCTTCGTTTTCAGAACAGAACCAAACTTCCGGTTTCGTTTGCTCGTACCAAGGGGAATCAGGGGTGTGATAAATTTTTTCTCCTTTAGAATTAATGTTTCCTTTTATATCACATCCATTGGCAGAGGTTTGTTTTTCTTCTTTCATCACTTCTGGGTGAAACCCATCGTTTTGTGCATAGCCTTCTACTTCCCATACGCCGATTTTTTGTTTACGACTTTCCTGTTCAATCGCTCGAAATTCGTCTACGTATCTCGTATTCGGTTCGTATACGTACGCAACCCTTGCCAATCCTTGTTTTAAAAGTTCTTTCTGAACCATTTTCCCATCCGCATAGACATAAGCAAGAAGCCGATCATATTTATCCCGCTTCGGTCCTTGGTCAAACTCTAATTCTATTTTTTTGGCGTTTTCAACCAGTTGTTTTGTTAATTGCTTGGCTTCCTGGCCATATGGCTGTTCACCTTTCGTAGGATGTGACGTCTCTGGCGTATCAATAAGTAAAAAACGCACATTCTCAGCTTTACCGTTGTAAATCACTCTAATAGTATCGCCGTCATGGACCTGCTCCAATTGGACGACAACGCGTTCTTGTTCCCCAACATTTGAGCAAGCGGTGATGACAGCCACGAAAACAAGCATGACAAATACGAGGTATTTGTGGATTTGCTTCATCATACTATTCACTCCTTCGTTCTTTTCCGCCCCCATTATATTCACATTAGCAAAATTGTAAAGGCTTTCCTCTTTTAATAAAAGGAAATTGATACAGCTAGCTCGAATATGGAAAGTAAAAGATTGATAGGACCGCTTTTTTAATTTACTAGATTTTTAAGCAGAATGGGAGTGTCGAAGAAGTGATTTTTTATCCCACTTTTTGATAATGGGGTGTTTTTAAACAAGGAGCTGGTTTAATTTTATTAAATAGGCGGACTTTTGAGTGGATTATGTCACTTAACTTGCTGAAAATCGTGGGTTACTTGCCAAACCTACAATGTTACTTGCCGGATTCGTAAATTTACATGCCACCTTTACCGCTTTACTTGCCTTTAAGGAGGAACAAATGATGAATATTCAAAAACTAGACGAACGACATTTCCTTGATGTGTTGAAAATGTCAGAGTACGCCTTTCAATACCAAGTGCCTGCAGAACAAAAAGAGGAACGAATGCAACGGTTTCACCAGCATCACTTGTTAGGAATTTTGGACGAAGAGTTCCTTGCTGCAAAACTGCATATCATCCCTTTTGACGTGTATCTTGGAAAAGAAAAAATCCCAATGGGCGGCATCGCAGGGGTCGGCACCTATCCGGAGTACCGCCGAAGAGGGTATGTCCGAAAGATGCTACAAGAATCGTTAACATTTTTAAAAGAAAATGGATATTTGATCTCCATGCTTCATCCGTTTCACGTCGCTTTTTACCGAAAATTCGGATGGGAATTGTTTGCCAATCAGTTAAAAAGTACGCTTACAAAGTCTGACTTAATCCCTCAAGGTGAAGTCGAAGGAACAATCAAACGATTTCAAAAAGAGAAGCACCACACAGACATTGAACGTGTGTATGAACAGTACGCTCAAAATTTTAGCGGCATGCTCGTTCGTACCCGTGAATGGTGGCTACAATCAGTATACAGTGACCTTTTTGCTGCCGTTTATTATGATCCAAACGGAGATCCAAATGGATATCTTTTATACGAAGTCAACAATAAAAAAATGAAAGTCGAAGAATTTGTCGCTTTAACGAAAGAGGCCCGAAAAGCGTTGTGGAATTTTATTTGTCAGCACGATTCGATGATTGAAGAGCTCACGATGATCACATGGGAACAGGAACCATTGTTCTTTTCCCTCGACGAACCACGAATCAAACAAGAAATGATCCCATATTTTATGGTGCGCATTGTCGATGTGGAGTCCTTTTTATATCAATATCCATTTCAATGGGGCGACGTGAAAGAAGAGGTCGTTCTTCATGTCACTGACACGTTCGCCCCATGGAATGATCAATCCTATGTCTTAACGAAGGAGCAAATTACCCCGATTCCAAAAGACGAAGTGCAAGGTCAAGGTGTTCATTTAACCATTAATAACCTTTCCACTCTGTTATTCGGTTACAAACGACCACACGAACTTGACCAACTAGGACTTTTAACTGGAAGCGAAGAGGACATCGAACGGTTGAACAACATCATCCCACCGATCAAGCCGTTTTTCTATGATTTCTTTTAATAAAAGAGAGGCTGGCTCAAAGTCAGCCTCTTTCTTATATTCAATGGAATATAGTGGCGTTTTTAACTTTTTCCCTCTATAGAAAATAGAATAAGAGTTTTGTACACTATTTCAGAATAAGGATATCTTCACATTTTCATTCAGTTTAAAGGTGGATGGTAACGTGCAACCAAATATTCCTTCACCCAAACCACCTATCGAGCTAGAAACGAGAAAATGGTACCTTCCCGTTCTCACGAAATTTTTTCTTGGTCATTGTGCGGCCTTTACGTGGATGGTCTTTTCTATCTATCTCTCTATCCCTTGGGTAAAAGAATTAGCAGACATCGTTTCATTTCCGATGGCAGTAATCATAATAACCGGTATTGCCTATATCCCCGGTTATTTAAATGCCTTTCTTGTTTCAAGTCTCCTTCTTGATCGACAACCAAAATTAAAAATCGAATATCCAACAGACCCTGTAACGATATTAATCGCTGTTTATAATGAGGAAAAAACGATTGCGAAGACGTTAAGATACATTAAAAATCAAGACTATTCTGGAACGATTGAAACGATTGTCATCAACAACGGTTCGAATGATAATACTGTTTCAGAAATCCAAAACGCTAGTCAGGAATTAAGGATGAACGTGCGTATTTTCCATGAATATAAAAAAGGAAAATTTCATGCACTAAATCACGGGCTCGCACATGTAATGACTCCTTATGTCATTACACTAGATGCCGATACGCTCCTTCATCCTTCCGCTGTGCGCTATTTAGTAGCTCGAATGAAAAGTAGCCCACGGGAAGTGTGTGCGGTAGCCGGATCGGTTCTAGTGAGAAATAGTCGTGAAAACGTTTGGACGAAAATCCAAGAGTGGGATTATTTTTTAGGGATTGCGTCGATTAAAAGATTACAAGGATTGTATCAAGGAACATTAGTCGCACAAGGGGCATTTAGTCTTTATAAAACCGAGTGTGTAAAAGAGGTTGACGGTTGGCCGAATGCGATTGGCGAAGATATTGTGTTAACGTGGCGCTTTTTGAAAAAAAGGTGGAAAGTGTATTTTGAACCGCTAGCGGTGGCTTTTACAGAAGTGCCAACTACTTTTTCCCATTTTATAAAGCAGCGGTCACGTTGGGCACGAGGAATGATCGAAGGATTAAAAGAGATTAAACCGTGGCAACAACCAATGCTGTATACCAAATATTTAACCGGCATCAATTTCATCATGCCTTTTTTAGACGTTTCCTATACGTTGTTTTGGATCCCTGGACTTCTGCTCGCCTTTTTCGGATATTATTGGATTGTCGGTCCAATGACTTTATTCGTTCTTCCCTTAACGTTAATCAGCTATGGAATCCTTTATGTTTACCAAAGAGATCAAGTATTTAAACCATTACATTTACGTGTGCGTAAAAATAAAATGGGATTTCTTTTGTATGTCCTTATTTATCAAATGATCATGTCTCCAGTATCTGTTTGGGGGTACGTGCAAGAATTTTTTCAATTGAAACGTGTTTGGAAATAACCTTAATTGGGGGACTTCACGCTAAAGTCCCCCGTTTATTAATTTGTGGTATAAACCGTTTTAAATCGTTCACACACTACTAACATATCAGGAGAAAATTCTTTATTATATTCCTTTAAGATTTCAGTAAAAAACTTTTCGTGTGCATCCCACCAAGTTTTATCATCGCCTTCTCCTTCTGCTAATACAAATTCTTCAGACACTTCATTCATTGGCAGCACCTCAACAGATTCAGTACGAATGACTGCTACTGGTTCGTCTTTTGAATTTAAGACGATACTGTATTCTCCTACTTGAGGTAAGGCTTCATTTTCTAATTCATAAAATATATATCCCGAAGTGGTAGCTGTCTTTTTCCCTTCTACAACTAACTGTGCTTCTATTGGGGATTAGTGATTACACTACAGCTGGTGGAATATATGTGATTTACGGCGAAATTTTTTTTTGTATTTGGTAATCAAGAATATTCGTATTGGTTTTAAGGCATGTTCATCGATTTTTAGGCAATTGAAAAGCGAGTGAAGGCAATATATATTGCTGATCTTGAAAATGGATTTTATTTATGTGCTTTTAATTGTTGAGATATTTACCGATTAATGATAGAAACTGTTTTTATGAAATAGAGGCTGATTCCATAGAAGGATCCAGCCTCATTTTTTTTAAGAACCTATACAAAAATGACCCATAAAATCATCGTAACTATCATAGCAACGATACCTTGGATGAGAGTAGCTGCCGTTTGTGCTTTATAGGCGTCGGTTACAGACATTCCACTAAATTCTTTTACGACCCAGAAATAGCTATCGTTCACGTGAGAAACGACCATCGCTCCTGCACCAACAGACATCACAACAAGCGCTAAAGCTGTTGGTGATGTAATGCCTATTTCGCCGAGTAATGGAGCGACGAGTGAAGAAGTGATAATAAGGGCAGCAGTAGAAGAACCTTGTGCCGTTTTTAATGCGGCTGCAATCAAAAATGGTATCAGAACAAAAAATGAACCAGTTGCTATGTCACTACTAGCGAATCCTTCAATAAATGATGAAACTGACGTTGATTTAATCACGGAACCAAATGCTCCCCCTGCTCCAGTAATCAGCAATATAGGTGCAGCTTCTTTAATTCCGATCCCAATCCAATTCGTCAATGTCTCTTCATTCAATGTAGAAACTAATAAGAAAGCAAATAATACACCTATAAATAAAGCGACGACTGGAGATCCGAGAAAGAGAAGGACATTCGCTCCATCTCCCGTCCAACCAGCAAATTGAACAATTGAACCGAGAGCAATTAGTAGAACAGGAACAATAATAGGAGCAAAAGACTTCCATGTCGAAGGAAGTTTCCCAAACTCTTTTACAACGTCCTCATAATTATATTTTAACTCCTCTTCACCTTTGACATGAATCTTTGTTCCCACCTTTATTGCCCAAAAGTATCCCGCCATGATGGCAGGAATGGCCACAATAAGACCGATCAAAATAATTGTTCCTAAATAGCTCTCAGCCCCAATATTACCTGCAGCTGCAATTGGACCAGGAGTTGGAGGAACCAAAGTATGTGTAGCAAATAACCCCGTTGAAAGTGCAATCGCCATGGAAGCTACGGTTACTTTCGCATGTTTAGCGAGCGCTTTCTTTAATGATGACAAAATGACATAACCAGAGTCACAAAAAACGGGTATGCTGACAATACCTCCAATCAAACTCATCGCCAATTGCGGACGTTTTTCACCAACCAAACGTAAGACTACCTCTGCCATTCTTAAGGCAGCTCCTGTTTTTTCTAAAAAAACCCCAATAATTGTACCAAAGATAATGACAAGGCCAATTCCTCCCATTAAACCACCAAAGCCAGAATTGATCGCATTCACAACATCAGCTAATGGCAATCCAGCTAAAATACCAACTCCAAAAGCAGAAACCAATAAAGATAAAAATGGATGAAGCTTTAATTTAGCTGTAGCATAAATAATAAACAACACACCTAACAAAATGACGAATAGTAAGCCCCAACCTTCCATACAAGAACTCCCCTTTGTTTAAATTTGATCTCCCTTTTTGTTGTAAACATTAGTCCTCACTTTTATGGATATTAAGTAGTTCATCTATTTATCATCGATTTCCAAAAATGCATGACATTGATTGTTTGTTCATACAGTAAGTTGTCTGCATTAACGATACATTCGACTAAACTCATCGGTTTCTTTACAATCGAAAAACATCCCGCAAATAAGGAATGTAAATCGGTAATCGAATCATCTAGACTTCCCGAAATTAATATGGTTGGAACTTTATATGTTTGCGCCAGCATCGCCACGTACCCTGGTGCTTTTCCGTAAAATGTTTGCTTGTCGCTTTTTCCTTCACCTGTTATGACAAGGTCGGCGGTTTGAATGGCTTGTTCTAAACCAATATGTTCTCCGACAAGTTGAGCTCCTGATTGCATGTTCGCCCCTAACATCATTAAGGCAAACCCAAGACCTCCCGCTGCACCCGCTCCAGGTAAATGTTGCGCTTGTACGCCGAGTGCATCTTCCAATAAGGTAGCGTATCGGTGCAGGGCTTCATCTAAAGCCTCGATTTGTTCTGTCGTCGCTCCTTTCTGTGGACCATAGACAGCGCTTGCCCCGTTTGGCCCGCAAAGCGGATTATCGACATCACATGCAACTACTAAGTTGACGTTGGATAATTGAGGATGCAAGCCAGACACATCTACATCATGAACGTTCAATAAATCAGCGCCGTACGTTCCTATTTCTGTTCCGGTCTGGTCAAAAAATTTTACGCCAAGTGCTTGCAGCATCCCTAATCCACCGTCGTTCGTCCCACTTCCTCCTAAGCACACAATGATCTTTTTCCATCCGTTGTCTACCGCAAAGCGAATTAATTCTCCAATCCCATATGTCGTTGTCTTGTAAGGGTCTCTTTCGTCTATTGGAATTTGCGTAAGGCCAGCTACTGTAGCCACTTCAATAATCGCTGTTTGTTGTGTTAGTAATTCCCCTATCGGTGCATGAATGGATTCTCCTCTTGGGCCGGTACAAGCTACGAGTCGTCGGTTCCCCTTAGTTGCAAATAACAAGGTATCAAGCGTCCCCTCCCCACCGTCAGCCATTGGTTTTAAAATGACATCGGCTTCTGGAAAAACATGAAGACACGCTTTTTGCATCATCGTTGCGGCTTCTAATGAGGATAAACTTCCTTTAAATGAGTCTGGAGCAATCACAATGTTCATGTCGATCACCTAATTTCGAATACTTTTTATTTAAACATGTTCGACATTATTCACAAGTTTCCTCTTAACAAAAAAAAGCAGGGTTCACCCCTGCTCAAGATGGTTTGTTTTTATCCGCAAAAATGGCCATCGCTTCACACATGAATTGGGCTAAGCCTTCGCCGAATCGGTCGATATTTTTTGTAAAACGTTCATCATCTACGTACAATTGGCCTAATCCTTTGAACGCATCGAGGGAATAATGACCAATTTGATTTAATAAATCGTACCATTCTTTAATCGCGGCTTGCGCTTCATCAGAGTTTGGGGCACCATGGCGAAGGGAAGCTAAATGTTGATAAATCGCATTCATGTCATCGGCTAATTTTTTCTGATCTTCTTTCGACATCTTCCCAATTTTAGCGTTCGCTTTGTCGACCGCGTCATCGCCCCAACGTTCACGTGCTTCTTGTTCATACGGATTTTGGCTAAAATCAAATCCTTCAAACATTTCCTTTTTCGCCATTTCAATTTCCCCTTCCATATGTTGAATCGTCTTATCAATCGTCGCAATCATTTGATCCAACTGCCGCCGTTTTTCAACCAATCTTTTTCGATGGAGCTCCAATGCCTTTTTTCGATCAAATGACGGATCGCTGATAATTTCTTTAATTTTCTTTAAAGGGAAGCCAAGCTCTTTAAAAAATAAAATTTGCTGCAGCATCTCAAGATTTCGATCCGAATAGAGACGGTACCCCGCTTCCGTCGTCTCTTCGGGAGTTAACAATCCGATTTCATCATAGTAATGGAGTGTGCGCACACTAATCCCAACTAAATCGGCCACTTCTTTTACCTTCATTGCCATCCCTTTGACCTCCCTTCCCTTTTCACTTTAAAGTATCACGCAACGTGAGGGTCAATCATCATTTTGAAAAAATTGATGGTGTACGCTGTGGATTTTTGTTTCTGCTTTCCGACGACTGTTGGTGCAATTTGGTAATTTGATCTAAATAAAAATGCGCCTTCTTGCTTAAGAAGTGCGGCCAGATAGTAAAAAAATATTTTTTACCCCTAAATTTTTCTATTTCTTATCATTCATATTTTGGAATTTCCTATACATGTAGCCTATTTCGGCTTGCACTTCACTGGAACTTATCAGGGCATGGCTCTCTTGCTAGCTAGGCAGTTGTCTGGAAGAAAGTTCTTGGTAAATCATTTACCTCATGTGCTACACGTATACCGGACTCGATTGCTCCTTGAATCCAACCGTGATTAGTTGAGGCATGTTCTCCAGCAAAATGAACCCTTCCTTCTGGAGTGGAAATATAAGGAGATAGTTCAGTTACCTGTCCAGGTTTAAATATCGTGAATGCTCCGCCAGAGTAAGGATTACGAACCCAACTGAAGCTCGTTCCTGTTTCAAATTCGAGAAATACTTGTTTACCATGAATCGTAGCTAAGTTTTTTAATGCATATTCCAAACGAAATTCATCGCCTAAACTATCCCATGGTATCGTATCATTCTCCCATGTATAACTTGCTAATATAACACCCGGCCCTGCTTGACCAAGATCATGACTCGGGTATTGAGTATACGTGATTGGGAGATCAGTAACTGTTCTCCCACCATACATCCCTTCTTTTTCCCAAAACCTGCTTTTAAATTGGATACCGGTCTTCGTTGAGCCAGCATAGTGAAGTTCACGAATCGCCTTCCATTTGTTGTAGGAAAAAGAGTTGCGTGGTTCAATCTCCACAAATTGTAAGATAGAAAATGGTATGGTCACAATGGCAAGATCACCGGTGATTTGAAATGGCTCTAAGATTCTCGTATGGACAGAATGAATCGTAACTCCATTGTCGTGCTGTACAATTTTCCTTACCTTTTGACCGAACATAATATTCTCTTTCAGTTGAGTCATAAACGCTTTAGGGAGTTTATCGTTTCCTCCTGTAATTTCATAGAATTGAATATTAGGGGTAAACAAAATCATTAATTCCCTTAACAATTCCAGGAAAGAAAGATGAAGAAGCCCTCCTAGTGAAAGAATAACTTTAATTAAATCAATGGCACCCGTGGATAACCTTACTCCAAATGGATTGTATCTTAAATAAGCATCCATCGAATATTTATCTAATTCTTTTATGACCAAAGGCCAATTGTTACGTGGGTTATGGTTAATAAAATCTGTGACCGGTTTTATTGCGAATTGAAGCAACTCCGTAGCGGTTTTACCCCTTTCATGCGGGGCAACTGGAAAACCGAAAATGTCAGGGTTCCGTTCATAAAACTTCAAACGGGTTTTGATATTTCTAACATAAAGAATGTCGTTAGGAGTACTATTGAAAAATCTATTTACCGGAAGGGCAAATTTTCTAATATATTACCAAGTCAACAAATGAGTATGAGGGATTCGCATCGCACCAGCTTCAAGATACTGTTCATCACGAAAATCGGATCTAAGTGTATAGATTCGTCCTCCTACCCTCTGAGAAGCTTCAATGATTGTCACGTTGTGTCCAGCTTCCTTCAACAAAGAGGCTGCGACTAGTCCTGCCATACCTGCCCCTACAACAATGATCTTCTTAGGATTTTTAGTTTTCGGGAGCCCATTTCTAATGATTGAAATCATTTGTTCATATGACAATTTAGGAAATACATAACTTGACATATTTTCCTCCCCTATAAGTACTCTTCAAACAACCGAAAAAATTATTTATTCATCTTATTCGGCTAGAACGTACAATTATGTTAAAAATGAAACACAAACGTTTCTTTAGGGAGGATTTTCCTTTTTAAAGAGTGATAGAATCACGCTATCTACATCTTTTTATTTCATCTATATATTTATAGCCAGCGATTAACGAACCATATTAGGGCTTGACGTTCACAAACTCGTATACAACCTTACAAACCTCATAAATCTATAAAATTTGATGAAATATCCTTATACGCTTGTCCGTTTCAAAAATACTACTTTTGCATTTAATAAAATAGGAACATGTTGCAAAAACGAAAAAACATACACAGTCTAGGAAAGTCGCTGGAAGTAAGTTTAATACCCCTCTTCGGATTCATCGTTATCTTATTCGTATTCTTATAAATACTCTAGAATGTTTTTTAGTTTTGCAACTCGCTCTTCATTTTAAAAAAGGAGGAAGAAAATGGATACATTTACTACAGGACCGGTTGTAATAGACCGTGCCGTTTTGAGTCTTGTTGTTCAAATTCAGAATGATACTAATTCTACTGTTCCATTTCAGATCAGCGATAAAGAGTGGGGATTTCATTTTAGAAGAAAATGAAATAAGCATTAATGGATGATAAATCTTACATCCATTAATGCTATAAATTGCAGACTTACCCTTCTCCCTTTCCAAAGCTACAAATCAAGTGTTAATTGAGAGACTCCTCTTGAAACACATGCCAATAGTTTAGATTTTTTTTCTTCGTCGGTTAAGAAAGAATCAAAATGCAGTACGTTCCCATCAATCACATCTACTTCACATGTCCCACAAATCCCCATTTTACAAGAATAGGGAATGGGGATCTCATTTTCTCTAAGAACCTCTAGTAAGGAACGATTTTTAGGAACCTCGACCATTTTTTTTGACTTTTGTAAGTAAACAGAAAAGGGACGGGTAAGTTCAGGCTGTATATGAGCTCGAAACCGTTCAACATGGATATTTTGCTCTTTAAAACCAGCTTTTCTAGCAAAAACTTTCATATCTTCTATAAAAGATTCCGGACCGCAAATATAAACATGTGTACCGATCGGTTGGTTTTTTAACGATTCTTTTAATAAAGCCCTTTTTTTCGTCCGTTCCATAAAATAAAAGGTGGCTTTGTCTTCATAATCGGATTTAATCATTTGATAAAACGGACAAGTTTCGATCGATTTAGCTGCATAATGTAATTCAAATGAAGAATTGAGAGAAGTTAGATGTGCCATCATGGATAAGATCGGCGTTATTCCTATCCCTGCCGCGTACAGTACGTGATGGCGAGCTTCAAACCGTAGTGGAAAAAAGTTATCTGGAGGTGACGCTAAAAGCGTATCTCCTTCTTTAACCTTATGATGCAAATACCATGAGCCGCCTTTTTCGACGCTTATTTTTTTCACCGCAATTTCATACTCATGATTGAAACTAAGCGGGTTACTGATGATGGAATATTGTCTTGATACGATTGAATGTTCCAACGGCAAATGTAACGTAATATGCGCACCTGCGCCGAAGGAAGGAAGAGGTTGATTCTTAGGAGCTAAAATAAATCTTTTCACATCACGCGTTTCCGGTATGATTTTCTTGACCGTCAGTAACAGGTTATGATTGCTTAAATGTTCCATTACACTCCTCCGTTCTTGAGAGCACAGGGTATCCTAGGTAGGCATGATGATAGGACGAATAATGATTAGAAGGCTTGATTCTTAGCTGGCAGTTTTGACAATGTAACGGTTCCTCGTTTTTGACTTCATTGATAAAATGACATTTGGAACAAAATACTCGTTTGTGACCATTGCCTATTTTTTGTAGATAAATATCCTCGTTGAAATACCCTGCTTGTCGGGCAAGCTGATAAACTTTTTGAGCTATATTGGAAGCGGCAAAAATAAACAAAGCCGTACCGATTTGTTGGTTCGATAACCATCCGGTAAGCTTTTTCTCACTTGGCTCGAATGGTAAATACACAATTTCAAAAGATAGGTTTTTTTCTTTGATTTGATCGGTAATGGGTTGAATAAAGGAAATCCCTTTGTCATCTGCAAACAGTAGTACATGCTTTTTATCTATTAAAAAGTTTTCAATCTCCCGCATATCATCATTCATTCCTTCATGAACATATTTTCCAAATAAGCGAGTAACGGTTGTTGGAACATGTAAATTCCTTTATATTCACAAATGTCTGCCGGCAAGGATTTGATATTTTGATAGAACAATTGCAGCCATTCGCGGTTTGCCTGTAATGCCTTAACAGGTAACAAATGCGTGTGTATCGTAAACAACACATCATTGGATATCGGAAGACGGTGAAGTCGTTGAACCTCCACTCTCAGATGGACTAACTCTCCCGCATTTTCAGCGGTCACTTCCAACCGGCGAGTTCCCCATTCCGAGTAGGTTTCTAAAGGAGTATCAAGCTTAGACCCGATGGTGATGGACCAATTTTTCCGTTCCCATGTATGACCCGGTCGAATATGTTTAATAAAGCGCTGTACTTTATCGATAAAGTTATTTTCGGAAATACCAGGAACAGGAAAATGAATCGACTTAAAGTCCATACCTAAAGTGAAACATAATGACCAATTAGACGGGAAACATAACTGGCCGGCATCCAAATACAGATCAGCATCACGGTCACCCATCAGAATCAGATCTTCTTGGGTATGACGTCCGATCAGGTCAAGCGGTTCAAGACTGATGGTCTTCATATCACGAAAAATAAATGTTTCTTCTTCTAAAAGATGATTGACAAAACGATACTCGTTCCCTTTCCTTTCAAACGAAAAACATGATGGCTCATATGTTGCCAGTTCCTCCATAAGTACCATCATAATTTCCCATTGAGCTTCTATGGAGTGCGGCAATGATTGATAACACCTTTCATTATGTTGAGTTAACAGCTTTCTTTTTAACTCGATTTCTTCCTTATACTTATCCGTAACCGTTAGACACCTTGGTGGGAAAACTTGCTTTGAATTGTTGCTGTATTGATAGGAGGATTTCGTAAACGGGAACGGAAAATCTTTTAAAGTATTCATGTTCTACACCACACTGATTAGTAATGAGGGTTTTCTCGAACAGCCTTGGAAACATTCTTCTTTTATCGACAATATATTTAATATTTATTTACATAATCCTTTTGAATTTTTATTATTTTTTGAACAGGAAAATGAGTTTTTAAAATTAGTAGTTCCGATAATGTGGTGAAAATCTTTAAAAACATATCAAATAACACTTTAATTCACAGTAAAAATCGCTTACCAATAAACAAAAACGCTCAGAGAATGATTGGTCTAGCCCCAAAAAAGTGGAAGTTTAAAAAACCCCGGGAGTAATTATCCTTAAAAGGAAATTGCTCCCTTT
>JACDOC010000026.1 GCA_017656295.1 Bacillus sp. (in: firmicutes)
TGGCCCGTTGGTCAAGTGGTTAAGACACCGCCCTTTCACGGCGGTAACACGGGTTCGAATCCCGTACGGGTCATCGGTAACTCGCTAAGCATTCGCTTAGCGAGTTTTTTGTTGTACGCCCGGCATGGGTGTAATCTATAGGGTAAAAGTCCCGAACTGTGAAGGCAGAAGTAACAGTTGGATTTTGAAAGAGTTGTTGAGCCAATATTTTGTAAGGCTGCCACATATCCATGACCACCATTTGAACACGATGAGTCGGTAAAGAACGAAAATAATCTTTTAACGTCCGACAACTACGGTCTTGAATCACATCAAATACCTTGAAGCCTCGAGGGTCTCCGATGACACATTGATATTTTCCTTTTTCGGTTGTCCCTTTAAACTCATCAATGGCTAAAATTTGTGGTAATGAGTGGTTCTCATAAGTATAATAACGGTCAAACCATCGAATCACCGTTGAGTGTCCCAATCCAAGCTCTTTCGCCACTTCCTTAAAATTGGCCGTTCTCACTTTGATAAGAAGGGCTTGAAGGACACGTTTCGTATGACGTTGATAGCGCTCTAAGAAGGTATATCGTTCATAGAAACGCTTCCCACAGGATGTACATTTATAGCGACGCTTTTTTAGAATGAGATACGTATACATTTCGCGAAATTTGACATCTCGAATCTTCTGCAGACGATAATCATGAATAGATCTTGTCCTCTCCCCGCACTGAGGACAACTTTGATGACAAGGTTTGGTTTCGATAAAAATTTCTAGGTGCGTATCCGTTTCCACAATATTTGACACAATGACATTTTCTAATCCAACCAGTTTTGTGATACAATAGTCTTGCATTTACGAAGTCTCCTTTTAAATGAGGTTTGGCCACTTTCATTATAAAAGAGAGCACTTCGTAAATGCTTTTTTATTTTATGAAATTCTTTACCCCAACATTTAGTATAGAACCTTTTTTGGTAAGCTGTTATGTTTATTTCCGTTTTTATCCATTAACCCTTTCCAAAATGTTTTTTAAAAAGTTATTTCAAGAATAATAATTTTTCATTCTTCAAAACAAAAATTTTGACGTCATTCGACACCCTTTTTCTTATTGAAACGCTTACAATTACTTATGAAAACGCTTAACAACATGGTTTTTTTGTAAGTTGTAAATTCATGTATAAAATTGTCGGAAAGTTTTTAACTATAAAGAAAGGAATTTTGGTTATGAAAACAAAATAGAGATGTATAAATACTTTTTCAGCAGGTGAGAAATGTGAAGGTCATGTATGAAACTCCAACTGATTTTGAGCTTCATCTGTTTCATGAAGGAAATTTATTTCAGGCATATACGTTGTTTGGTGCTCATATAATCAAAAATCGTGAGCAAACTTCAACGCGCTTTTGTGTTTGGGCTCCTCATGCGAAGCGTATTCGAGTGGTAGGGAGCTTTAATCATTGGAATGGAAGAGAGTATGAAATGACTCGTCTCAATCGAGAAGGAGTGTGGATGTTAACGGTGCCTCAAGATTTAACGGGGCATCTTTATAAATACGAAATCGAGTCACAAGAAGGTCATGTCTTTCATAAAACAGATCCATTTGCGTTTTATACCGAACTACGTCCACATACGGCTGGAATCATCTATAACTTGTCTGGATTTCAATGGGATGATGAAGAATGGTTAAGGAAAAGAATCCAAAAGCCTGTTTATCAGGAACCTTTGTTTATCTATGAAGTTCATCTTGGAACCTGGAAAAAGAAACATGGGAACGACTTTTTAACTTATCGAGAGCTTGCAAAAGAGCTTGTTCCATATGTTAAGCAACTAGGGTTTACTCATATTGAAATATTGCCGGTAACGGAGCATCCGTTTGATCGATCATGGGGATACCAAAGCACGGGATATTTTGCACCGACAAGCAGATATGGGACTCCGCATGATTTGATGTATTTCGTGAATGAGTGTCACAAGCACGGCCTTGGTGTCATATTAGATTGGGTTCCAGGACATTTCTGTAAAGATGCTCATGGATTGTATCGCTTTGATGGGCATTATTTGTACGAATATCCTGAAGAACGTGATCGTGAGAATTTCACTTGGGGAACTGCAAATTTTGATTTAGGAAAAAATGAAATACATAGCTTTTTGATTTCTAATGCGATTTACTGGTTGGACTATTACCACATTGATGGTTTTCGGTTAGATGCCGTGTCCAAAATTATTTACTGGCCCAATTCTCATGACTGCACCGTTAATCCATATGGGATTTCCTTTTTACAAAAACTCAATCGTGCTGTTGGTCAATATGATCCACATGTATTAATGATAGCTGAGGATTCTACCGATTATCCACGTGTAACTGCTCCGGTTCACCTTGATGGACTAGGGTTTCATTATAAATGGAACATGGGATGGATGAATGACGTGTTGACCTATATGGAGCTACCACCTGCAGAACGGTCGAGCGCTCACTCGAAAATGACGTTTTCTCTTATTTACGCCTTTTCTGAGAATTTTATCCTCCCGTTTTCACACGATGAAGTTGTACATGGAAAAAAATCATTACTTAATAAGATGCCTGGAGACTATTGGCAAAAATTCGCTCAGTTGAGATTGCTTTATGGATATATGGTCGCACATCCTGGGAAGAAGCTGCTCTTTATGGGAGGAGAGATTGGACAATTTGATGAGTGGAAAGATTTAGAAGAAATAGATTGGCATCTACTAGATTACGACATGCATCGAAAAATGAACGTGTATGTACGGAATCTATTAGCTTTTTACAAACAATCGAAACCATTGTATGAGTTGGATCATCAGCCGGAGGGATTTGAATGGATCGATGTGAATAATCACGAGCAAAAAATTTTCTCCTTTATTCGTAAAGCAAAAAATAAAGATGAATTTCTAGTTGTGATTTGTAATTTTAGTGAATATCCATATCACCAATATAAAGTAGGAGTGCCTCAAAAAGGTGCTTATCAAGAAATTTGGAACAGTGATGCCGAACAATATGGAGGTTTAGGTATCACGAATCCAAAAGCAGTCAATGCGCAAGAAGGGGTTTATCATGGTAAGCCATACCACATTGAAATATCGATTCCGCCATTTTCAGCAATCTTTTTTCAACCAGTAAACTCAAGAAAGGAGTGTCTAGCACATGGTGAAAGTCGATTGTGTCGCGATGTTGTTAGCAGGAGGGAAAGGAAGTCGATTAAACGAACTGACAAAAGATTTGGCCAAACCAGCAGTACCGTTCGGAGGAAAGTATAGAATTATCGATTTCCCATTAAGTAACTGTACCAATTCAGGGATTGAAACAGTAGGGGTGTTAACCCAGTATCAACCTCTTGTTTTAAACTCATATATCGGAATCGGTAGCGCTTGGGATTTAGATCGTAAAAATGGGGGTGTCACTGTTCTTCCACCATATAGTGTTTCTTCTGAAGTACGCTGGTATACAGGAACTGCAAGCGCTGTCTATCAAAATATCAATTATATAGAACAGTATGATCCGAATTATGTTTTGATTTTGTCTGGTGACCATATTTATAAAATGGATTACTCCAAGATGTTAGACTTCCATATTTCGAAAAATGCCGATGTGACGATTTCGGTCATTGAAGTTCCATGGGAAGAAGCGAGTCGCTTCGGCATCATGAATACAAACGAAGACCTTGAAATTATTGAATTCGAAGAAAAACCTGCCGTACCAAAGAATAATCTAGCGTCAATGGGAATTTATATCTTTAATTGGAAACTCCTTAAAGAATATTTAATACGTGACCACCAAAATCCTCACTCTTGTCATGATTTTGGAAAAGACATCATTCCTCTTTTACTCCGAGAGAAGAAAAAAATTGTTGCTTATCCGTTTCAAGGCTACTGGAAAGACGTAGGAACGGTTAAGAGTTTATGGGAAGCCAATATGGATTTGCTACGGGAAGATTGTGAACTGAATTTATTTGACCATTCGTGGCGTATTTATTCGGTCAATCCAAATCATCCACCTCAATACATTTCTGAAGAAGCCGAAGTCGAACGCTCTCTTATTAATGAAGGGTGTGTTGTCGAAGGAATTATTAAGCATTCTGTTATATTCCAAGGCGTGACGGTTGAAAAGGGAGCGATTGTTGAACAATCTGTTGTGATGCCTGGGGCACGGGTCGGCCAAAATGCGTTTATTAAAAACGCGATTGTTCCATCAAATGTCCATGTTCCTAGTGATTTAACGATTCTCCCAGAGGATGGAGAAGAAGTCATACTCGTCACTGAAGAACGAATTAACCGTTTAATCAATGTGTAAAGATTAAGCAAGGAGGTTGAAATTTTAATGAGTCATTCAATGCTAGGTGTGATTGATGCGACTACGTACAACGATTCGTTAGAGGATTTACTGCTACATCGTTCGTTAGCGGCCGTTCCGTTTGCCGGAAGATATCGGTTAATTGATTTTGTATTATCCAATATGGTTAATTCCGGTATTCAGAGTGTCGCGATTTTTCCTAAATTTCAATATCGCTCGTTAATGGATCATTTAGGTTCAGGGAAAAACTGGGATTTAAGTCGGAAACGAGACGGACTGTTTTTCTTCCCATCACCGAAATTAGAAAATACGTATCAAGGCATTGGTTCTTTTAATCATTTTGCTCACCATATCGACTATTTTTATCGGAGTCGTCAAACATATGCGCTCATTTCCAATTGCTTTACCGTTTGTAATATGGACTATCGCCCAATATTACAACGTCATATCGACGTCGGTTGTGACATTACGGAAATTTGTCATCAAGGTCGTTCGTTAGAAATGTATATTGTTGAAAAGTCCTTACTTATTGACTTAATTGAAAACCGTGAAAAATATGGGTATACGTGTATGCGTGATGTCGTCACGGATTTAAGAAGTCCATTTAATGTTTGTACGTATGAATATAATGGCTTTGCCGTCATGATTGACTCCATTCAAACGTATTACAAAACGAGCTTGAATTTGTTAAATCGAGAAGTGTGGAATCAAGTGTTTGTTTCTGACTATCCGATTTATACAAAGGTAAAAGACGAACCTCCAACACAATATCTTCCAGGGGCTTTTGTTAAAAATTCTATGATTGCTAATGGCTGTGTCATTGAAGGGCATGTTGAAAACTCGATCATTTTCCGAGCGGTGCATATTGGAAAAGGAACCGTCATAAAAAATAGTATCATTATGCAAAAAGGTATGATCGGTGAGAATTGTGAGTTGGATGCCGTCATTTTAGATAAAGACGTGAAAATTGAAAGTGGTGAACGTTTACGTGGACATAAAGATCAACCAATTGTGATTCGAAAAGGAACGATACAAGGAGCGCTGATGAATTCGTGAAAGTATTGTTTGTTGTCTCAGAATGTGTACCATACATTAAATCAGGAGGACTTGCAGACGTTGCAGGTTCGTTACCGAAAGAATTAAAACGATTAGGAACCGATGTTCGAGTAATACTCCCGAAGTATGGGATGATCCCTACTCACTTTCGGGAGAGGATGCGAAAAATTGCAGAATATACCGTATCAGTTGGCTGGCGTCAACAGTATTGTGGTATTGAATGTTTTGAACATGACGGTGTCATCTTTTACTTTATCGATAACGAATATTATTTTAAGCGAGACAAAATGTATGGATTTTACGATGATGGGGAGCGTTTCTCCTTTTTTTGCCGGGCTGTCTTAGAGAGTCTCCCACATTTATCGTTTTATCCCGATATTATTCATTGTCACGACTGGCACACGGGAATGATTCCGTTTTTATTACGAGTCGATTATCAGTTCCGTGAAGGATATCAACGTATTCGAACCATTTTTACGATTCATAATTTACAGTTTCAAGGAATTTTCCCGCGTGAAGTGATTTGGGAACTGTTAAATTTAGATCGGAAATATGACCATCCTGAGTATCTCGAATTTTATGGCAACATGAATTTTATGAAAGGGGCATTAGTATCTTCTGACTATATCACGACGGTGAGTCCAACGTATTGTCAGGAAATTCAAACCCCTTATTACGGAGAAAAGTTAGACGGGTTACTTCGCTGGCGAAAAGATTCTCTCATAGGTATTTTAAACGGAATCGATGACCAATTTTATAATCCCCTTTTCGACCCATATATTTGGCAACACTATTCTCCCCATCAGTTAGACGGGAAAGTGAAAAATAAAGAAGAATTGCAACGTAAGTTTGGGTTAGAGGTGAATCGTCATAAACCAATCATCGCCATGATTAGTCGGTTAACAAAACAAAAAGGATTAGACCTTGTTACCCATCTGTTCGATGAACTCCTTCAAGAGGATATTCAGTTGATTATATTAGGTACGGGTGATTGGGAATTTGAACAATTTTTCCAACAAAAAGCGAGCCAATATTCGGATAAAGTACGAGTGTCGATCGGTTTTAATGAGCCGTTAGCACATCAAATTTATGCTGGTTCTGATTTGTTTTTAATGCCTTCGAAATTTGAACCATGTGGTTTAGGGCAACTGATTGCCTTAAAGTATGGCACAATTCCGATTGTGCGGGAAACAGGTGGACTTAACGATACGGTCATAGCGTACCGGGACGATACAGGAGAAGGGAACGGCTTTTCCTTCACCAACTACAATGCCCACGATATGTTGTATACGATTCGACGGGCACTTCAATATTACAAACGGAAAGAAGTATGGGAAGTTCTTGTGAAACGAGCGATGGAACAAGATTATAGTTGGGCACAATCGGCCTTTAAATACAGTCAATTGTATGCGGACATCACCTCCAGGAGGGAAAGTCATGTTTTCTAATAAGGAAGAATTTAAACGTTCGTTTTTATCAAAGCTGGAGATGATGTGTGGGAAAAGATTTCAAGAATCAACGTCTTATGACCATTATGTCACGCTAGGACACATGGTTCGAGAATACATTAGTCCGGCATGGATCGAAACGAACGAACGGTATCGAACGACACATCAACGGCAAGTATATTATCTTTCCATAGAATTTTTGTTAGGGCGTTTGTTAACCCAAAATTTAATCAACTTAGGAATTAAAGAGCTTGTTGTAGAAGGGTTAGACGAACTCGGGATATCGTATCAACAGTTGGAGGAAATTGAACACGATGCAGGTTTAGGAAACGGTGGCCTCGGTCGATTGGCCGCCTGTTTTTTAGATTCGCTTTCTTCATTACAACTACCCGGTCATGGATGCGGCATTCGGTATAAGCACGGGTTATTTGAGCAAAAAATTGTCGATGGCTACCAAGTGGAGCTTCCGGAACAATGGTTACGACACGGACATGTATGGGAAGTACGAAAAGCAGATTTAGCCGTTGAAATTCCATTTTGGGGGTGGGTCGAACCGTATGAAAAAGATGGACGACTTTGTTTTCGCCATCTCGATGCAGAATATGTAACAGCCGTTCCGTACGATATACCAGTCGTTGGTTTAGAAGGAAAAACGGTTAATACGCTTCGATTGTGGAGTGCCGAACCATCTCCGTATCCGGTGTACAAAGATGTGATGAAGTATAAAAGAGAAACGGAAGCTATTTCCGAATTTTTATATCCGGACGACACCCACGATAAAGGAAAAATTTTACGGTTGAAGCAACAATATTTCCTTGTTTCCGCTAGTGTCCGTTCAATTATTCGGTCATTTTTATCAAGAGGCGGAGACATCAGACAGCTTCATCAATCCATTTGTATTCATATTAACGATACCCATCCCGTGCTGGCCATTCCCGAATTGATGCGTATTTTATTAGATGATTATGAGTTAGGCTGGGAGGAAGCTTGGTCTATCGTTACCCACACGTTTTGTTATACAAACCATACCACATTAACGGAGGCGTTGGAACGGTGGCCTGTTCGGTTATTTCAACCGCTACTCCCTCGTATTTACATGATTGTAGAAGAAATTAACGAACGTTTTTGCCAACTGTTGTGGGAGCGGTATCCGGGTGAATGGGAGCGGATCGAAAAAATGGCAATCATCTCTCATGGGGAAGTGAAAATGGCTCATTTAGCTATTGTCGGTAGCTTTAGTGTGAATGGGGTTGCCAATATCCATACAGAAATTTTAAAGAAACGGGAAATGAAGCTGTTTCATGAATATTACCCAACAAAATTTAATAATAAGACGAACGGCATTACCCATCGTCGCTGGTTGTTAAAAGCGAATCCGGAGTTATCTACTCTCATTACGGAAGGAATCGGTGAGCGTTGGATAAAAGATCCTTCTCATTTGGAAGAACTGCTAAAATTTCGAAATGATGGAGCGTTTATTAAAAAGCTTCGTAAAGTAAAAAAGAAACGGAAAGAAAAGTTAGCTGCGTACATTCAGGAACATCAAGGATTAGTGGTAGATCCTCATTCGATTTTTGATATTCATGTAAAGCGGATGCATGAATATAAGCGCCAGTTGTTGAACATTTTGCACATTATGTATCTGTATAACCGTATCAAAGAAGACACGACGTTTGATTTTCACCCGCGGACATTTATTTTTGGGGCGAAAGCGTCACCTGGTTACTTTTTTGCAAAAAAAATTATTAAGCTCATTCATTCGTTGGCGGAAAAAATCAATCGCGACCCAGCCGTAAGAGAGAAATTACAAGTGGTGTTTCTAGAAAATTATAGGGTCACTCTGGCAGAACTAATTATACCGGCGGCAGATGTGAGTGAACAAATTTCGACCGCAAGTAAAGAAGCATCAGGGACGGGGAATATGAAGTTTATGATGAATGGAGCGCTGACCGTCGGGACGATGGATGGAGCGAATATTGAAATATTTGAGCTCGTAGGTAAAGATCATATATTTATTTTCGGACTGACGGCTGATGAAGTATTACAATATCAACGGTTTGGTGGTTATCGTTCGATGGAATATTATCATTATGATTCTCGGATTCAGATGGTCGTTGATCAATTGGTGAATGGATTTTTCCCAAAAGCGGGTAATGAATTTGAAATCATTCGTGATTCATTATTGTCACATAATGATCCGTACTTTGTGTTACGTGATTTTTCATCCTATGTTTCTATCCAAGAACAAGTAGGGAAGGCTTATCAAAATAAACAAAATTGGTATAAAAAAAGCTTAGTCAATATTGCGAAATCTGGATATTTCTCAAGTGATCGGACGATTCGAGAGTATGCGAAAGAGATATGGAAAATCGGGCCGTATGAACCGGTAGCATGGGGAACAAATTAAATACAATGGAATCAATAAATAAAAAAGGGCTGATTTTTTCATTTTTTGGAAGGTCAGCCCATCGTTTTGGATTGGTATATATCATTCATCCCAATCTTGATCTTGCCATTCTTTGTCCAATACTTGCTCATAAGCTTCATGGACTTTATTTGGATAGACTTTGCGATTTTTTCCATAGATGTCTGTTCCGATGAAGAATTCCAATTGTTCGGTAAACCCTTCTCGATCCCATTCATCCCCTTGATACAAATGTCCGTAATTTTCAAAATCCCCAACAAAATCGGCTGGTGTTTCCGAAGTCCCGTAGCGTGCACTTTCTTGGAAACTGTCCTCTGTATCCTTCACTTCTTTATAACGTAGATGACGGAATGAATTTTTTGTTGGTGGTTCAAGAACTTGTTCTTCAACAGGGCGATCCGTTGCAGGTTGTTGTTCAGGTGAATGATCAACGCAATAAAGAGTGGACGGTATGGCTTCTAACCGTTCAAGTGGAATCGCTTTTCCGCAAACTTGGCAACGGCCGTATTCACCATTTTCAATTGCTTGTAGAGCTGCCTCAATTTTTCCGATTTCGCCCTCTGCATGGTCTTGGAGGGCCATGTCTTTTTCTCGTTCATATAACTCCGTACCTAAATCGGCTGGATGATTATCATACGAAGAAAGTTCACCAACATTTTCTCTTTCGTTGACGGTGAACATGTTCAGTCTGTCTCGTTCATATTGTTGGGTAAGCTGTTGTTTTTCGTTCAATAATTGTTGACGAAAATGTTCGATTTTTTCTGGTGATAGCATTTTCTCACTTCCTTTATCCATCCATTTAGCTTTAGTATGAGCCAACGGTTAATAAATTAGTGATAAAAGAAAAAATCGGGGCATTCCCCGATTTCTATTTGTTATAGGTAGCTACAAAGTAGGCCAATGGCAAATAATAGGCCGAAAAGTGTATTCGTTTGTGCAGTCGCTTTCATCGCAGGCATCATTTGAATTGGTTTCGTTTTTCCAATAAATCCTTTTACGGCTTTTACCGCTTTCGGTATACTTAAAAAGGTAATCATTAACCAAAGAGAGGTAATATTAAACGCAACTAGAACCATGACCCAAATGTAAGAGACGATAAACATTCCTGCTAACAATTTAATTGCCTTCGTACGGCCTATTAAAATGGCCAATGTTTTTCGTCCATTTTCTTTGTCTCCATCTAAGTCACGTATATTGTTCGCTAATAAAATGGCTCCAACGAGAAGAAAGCTTGGAACAGTGACCAAAATGCTTGTTACGTTAATAAATTCCGTTTGAATGTAAAACGAAATTAATATAATAAGCGTTCCCATAAAAAACCCTGCAGCTAATTCGCCAAATGGGGTATACGCAATCGGGATCGGACCACCTGTATAAAAATATCCCGCAGCCATACATACAAGTCCGATCACGGCTAACCACCAGGAAGTGTTCGCGCAAATATATACCCCTAATAATAAGGCAATAAAAAATAATGCATACGCTAAATAGAGCACCGTTTTTGGGGCAATTCCATGGCGGACGATAGCCCCGCCAATTCCAACAGATTGTTCATTATCCAATCCACGGATATAATCGAAATATTCGTTAAACATATTTGTCGCTGCCTGAATAAGGAGCGTTGCAATCATCATCGTTATAAATAACGAAAAGTTAATTTCCGTATATTGGATGGATAATGCAGTTCCTAAAAAAACAGGGACAAACCCAGCGGTCAACGTATGTGGACGAGTTAATTTCCACCAAACTCCCCATCCACGATCGTTAGAGAAGCTAGGAGATGGTTGTCCTATCATATTTTCCTCTCCCTTGTAATTCGTTATCAATTTACTTGTTGCAATTTCGTTACAAAATAAAGTGTAGGTAAAGGGGTAAAACGTGTCAATGACTTTTTCATATGAACCATTTCTAACCATTTAGTCACTCTACTCGGAAACAAGGCCTATAATAGTATATAATAAGGTTAGAATCAGGTTTACGAAGTGGGAGTCCGTTGACACGTATTGATGTTGAGTGTATCTTTAAATAAGTTTGAGAACGTTTCGTGCTTTTTGGTTTGGGGGGATATTTTTTGACTACGATTTCAACCGTTGATATACAATTGGATGCTAAAGAACGTGCGCGTAAAGACCTATTGTATCGAAGTTCAGTGTTCAAAATTCCGTTTATTGACCCCCTTTCCTTTTATAATAAAGGAAAGAAATGGTTTCAAGGAGAACGATTTTTTTGGAAAGATCCAGATGACGAGTTGATTATCGTTGGTTTAGGTATCGTTAAAAAAATTGAACTAATAGAACCTTCCGGTCGATTTGAAGCGTTACAAAAGAAATGGAACGATATTATAGAGAAAACGGTGATACAACATTCTTATAACGTTCCAGGAACGGGTCCTCTGTTGTTTGGAGGAATAAGTTTTGATCCGCAAATTGTCCCGTCCAACGAATGGATAGATTTTTCGCCAGTTATGTTTTATCTCCCATCCATTATGCTTACTGTTTACGATAACGAAACGTACCTAACAATGAACGGACCATTAACTGATCATTGGGAGAAAGAGCTGGAGAAACAAAAAGATTGGTTATTCAAACAGTTTGTTTTAAAGGAAGAAATTATAGAAGAACCAATACCGGCGATTGTTACCGTTAACGAGCCAAATGCGGAACAGTGGAAGGAAACCGTACGTCGTGTCATTAACCAAATTCAAACCGGTGAATTAGACAAAGTTGTCCTCGCTCGAAAAAAATACATTCAATTTTCGGAAGCGATTTTGTCCGATCGAGTATTACAGCGGTTGTGGGACGAACAGCATAAAAGTTTTATTTTTTCCTTGGAAGCGAACAAAAGTTGTTTTATCGGAGCTTCCCCGGAACGGTTAGTGCGTAAAATGCATCATGAAGTGCTTTCAACGTGCTTAGCTGGTTCGATTAAACGTGGGCTGACGATGGAAGAAGATGAGTCATTAGGAAAAGAATTGTTAAACGACCGGAAAAATGTTCAGGAACACAAATTTGTGGTCTCGATGATTCGTGACGTGATGGAAGCGCTTTGCTCGGAAGTTGATATTCCTGACGAACCGACATTAATGAAAACTCGAGATATTCAACATTTATATACGCCTGTCAAAGGATATACGGATGAGAAAACGTCGTTGCTTCAGTTTGTTCAAAGGTTGCACCCAACGCCTGCACTAGGTGGAGTGCCACGAGAGAAAGCGATGGAAACGATTCGAAAGGTAGAAGGAATGAACCGCGGCTTTTATGCTGCTCCGATTGGCTGGATGGATTATGAAGGAAATGGAGAATTTGCCGTTGCTATTCGTTCAGGCGTTCTACGAAATAACGAGGCGACTTTGTTTTCAGGTTGTGGTGTGGTAGCGGATTCTCAACCGGATAGCGAATTTCAAGAAACACGCATGAAGTTTCGGCCAATGTTACGTGCCATAGGAGGAACAGACGTATGAATCATGAAGAAGTGATGACCAATTATCTTTTCTCGTTCATCGATGGTCTCATTCAAGGAGGGGTCCGACACGCTGTTATTAGTCCAGGATCCCGCTCCACCCCCCTAGCGATGCTCTTAGCTGAACGTTCCCAAATCGAAACACACGTAATTGTGGATGAACGTTCAGCTGCTTTTTTTGCTCTAGGTATAGCAAAAATGTCCCAAGCACCCGTCGCGCTACTTTGTACATCCGGAACGGCAGCAGCGAACTATTATCCAGCTATTATTGAAGCAAAGTATGCTCGTGTTCCACTGATTGTGTTAACAGCCGACCGTCCGCATGAATTACGAGAAATTGGGGCTCCGCAAGCCATTGATCAGCTTTCGTTATACGGAAAACATGTGAAATGGCATGTCGATCTTGCCCTTCCGGAAGGGTCAGAGACGATGAAGCGATATGCGCAGGCAACGGCTGTGCGTGCGGTCACAGAATCCGTCCAGACTCCTAAAGGACCTGTTCATATCAACGTGCCGTTACGTGAACCGTTAATTCCACATCTTGAGCAACAGGTAGACAAGTTAATCCCGCCGATGAAAATACATACCGGAATGCTGAGCATGAGTGTGGCGCAAGCGGATGAACTTGCCTCAATGCTCGAACAAAAACAGAAAGGGTTAATTATATGTGGTCCGTTAGATGACCCGTCATGTGCAGAATCAATTGTTCGTTTTGGAAAAAAAGTTGGTTTTCCAATACTGGCAGATCCATTATCCCAATTGCGTTCCCAATCGAGCATGCACGAAGAAATTATTGACTGTTATGATACGTTTTTACGAAATGAAGAGGTCAAAAAGACATATCAACCAGACATCGTGATCCGTTTTGGAGCGATGCCTGTTTCAAAAGCGTTACTTCTTTATTTACAAGAACAGAAGGACGCTTATCATCTCGTTGTGGACGGTGGAGCGGGATATCGTAATCCTAACTTTTTAATGACGGAAATGATTTATTGTGAGGAACGAATATTCTGTGAAACGATGACGGAACGTGTAAAAATCCATCCGAACTTTGAATGGCTCAATCAATGGATTCAGTTAAATACACTGACGAAAGGAAAGTTGCAATCTTTTTCAACCGAGGAACTCAACGAAGGTGAATTAGTCCTTCGAATGAGCCGTTTACTTCCAGAAGAGAGTTTGTTGTTTGTTGGGAATAGTATGCCGATACGAGATGTAGATACATTTTTTCATCAAGTCCCGAAAAATATTCGCATCCTTGCCAATCGAGGAGCAAACGGAATCGATGGGGTTGTCTCTAGTGCATTAGGTGCAAGTCTGTATGCGAAACAAGCATATTTACTCATTGGAGATTTGTCCTTCTTCCACGATTTAACAGGACTGTTCATAGCGAAAGCTTATCATCTACCGCTTACGGTCATTTTAGTAAACAATAATGGCGGAGGAATTTTTTCGTTCTTACCGCAAGCGAAATATCCGAAGCATTTTGAACAATTGTTTGGTACACCTTTACATTTATCATTTGAATACTTGGCCCATTTATATGAAGGGGAGTATCATCTTATTCACGATTGGAATCATTTTGAACAAGAATTGTCGAAAACCAATCAACAAGGATTACGCATTCTTGAAGTACAAACGAATCGTGAAAGCAATGCCGCCATCCACCGCCAATTATGGGCTAACGTATCAGAAATTTTGAGTTTGTTTGTAAAGGAAGAGCATCTGTGAATGTTCGTGTGAATGGTGTAACGTACCATGTAAAAGTGAAAGGGGAAGGAAAGCCAGTTGTTTTACTGCATGGTTTTACGGGTGATATCACCTCCTGGGAAGATGTCCTTCCCTATTTCCCTTCTCGTTATCAATGGATTTTAATTGATATTTTAGGGCATGGGAAATCCGATCATCCTGAAGACCCAGCAAGGTACGATATTGTTAAAGTGGCCACTGATATTCGCGATTTGTTAGAAAAATTAGCTTATGAAAAAGTTCATATGATTGGCTATTCGATGGGTGGACGTCTTGCTCTCACATTTGCCGTGTTATTTCCAAACTGGGTAGAGACATTAATATTAGAAAGCGCTTCACCAGGGTTAGAGTTTCCAGAAGAACGAAAAGAACGTCAATTGGCGGATGCTCGTTTGGCAGATATGATATTACATAAAGGAATCGAGTTCTTTATTGATTATTGGGAGCGTATTCCGTTATTTGCGACCCAGAGTCAGCTGCCTGAGGACGTGAAAGAAAAGAAAAGAGCACAGCGAATGAAAAATCATCCGGTTGGTTTAGCCAACAGTCTTCTCGGAATGGGGACAGGAAGTCAACCATCTTGGTGGGACCAACTTACCAACCTCCATTTTCCAGTTCTATTATTGACAGGCAAAATGGACATGAAGTTTTGTCGGATTGCTGAGCGAATGGTTCAACGATTGCCTATGGCCCAACACGAGGTCATTGAGGGAGTAGGGCATACAATTCATATGGAACATCCAGAAAAGTTTGGTACAATAGTAGATAGGTTTTTAACAATACATAAGGGAGGTTCTCGTCATGGCCATTGAATGGGTAAAAGAGAGAGAATATGAAGACATTATTTATGAAACATACAATGGAATTGCTAAAATTACGATTAACCGTCCAGAAGTTCGTAACGCTTTTCGTCCAAAAACGGTGCAGGAGCTGATCGATGCATTTGCGTACGCACGTGATGATTCCAAAATTGGTGTCATTATTTTAACAGGTGCGGGAGATAAAGCGTTCTGTTCAGGTGGAGACCAAAAGGTGCGTGGTCACGGAGGATACGTAGGCGACGATAATATTCCTCGTCTGAATGTACTGGACTTACAACGTTTAATCCGTATTATTCCAAAACCAGTGATTGCGATGGTGGCAGGCTATGCAATTGGAGGAGGACATGTTCTTCATGTCGTTTGTGATTTAACGATTGCTGCTGATAATGCGATCTTTGGTCAAACAGGTCCAAAAGTAGGTAGCTTTGATGCAGGATATGGTGCTGGCTATTTAGCACGAATTGTTGGTCATAAAAAAGCGAGAGAAATTTGGTATTTATGCCGTCAATACAATGCCCAAGAAGCATTAGAAATGGGGCTTGTCAATGCGGTAGTGCCGCTTGAGAAATTAGAGGAAGAGACAGTAAAATGGGCAGAAGAAATTTTAGAAAAGAGCCCTACAGCTATTCGTTTCCTAAAAGCAGCATTTAACGCCGATACAGATGGTTTAGCAGGATTACAACAACTCGCCGGCGACGCAACATTACTGTACTATACAACAGACGAAGCAAAAGAAGGAAGAGATGCATTTAAGGAAAAACGGAAACCAAACTTCGGTCAATTCCCACGTTTTCCATAAGAAAGTAAGGGGGTTCTCTCATCGTCCATGAGAACTCCCTTCTTCTTATGACGAAGGATATTGAGGTGAATCACATGACGACTACTATTCCGAATTGGTTACAGCAACGGGCATTTTTAACCCCCCATAGACGAGCTTTAACGTATGGTGATCGTTCCTGGTCGTTTGCGGAGTTGTACGAGGAAAGTAAGGTATGGGCATACAAATTAGCAGGAATAGGTGTGAAGAAAGAGGAAGCAATCGGAGTACTGGGAACAAATTGTCCTCAAACCATTTTTCTTCTTCATGCCTTACAACAAATTGGGGCTAAAACGGTTTTACTAAATACAAGATTGACGGTTGAAGAACTCGTCTTTCAAGTGAATGATGCAAACGTAGAAAAAGTGATTCTTGATAATCAACTTCAATCTAAATTTGCTTCTTTGGAACAGGACCTTTTTGTTTGTACGTATGAACAATTAATGGAATTACCAGAGTTGCCATTAACATTACGTCATGAATTTTCACTAAATGAGATCTGTTCTATTATGTACACTTCAGGGACGACCGGTAACCCAAAAGGTGTGCAACAAACGTATGGGAATCATTGGTGGAGTGCAGTTGGCTCAGCATTGAACTTAGGACTTTACGAGAACGATGCGTGGTTATGCGCTTTACCGTTGTTTCATATCAGTGGTTATTCTATCTTGATTCGAAGCGTTATTTATGGAATCGAAGTTGTCTTAATGAAACAATTTGATGAAAAAAAGGCGAACGAATACCTTTGTTCAGGACATGCGTCCATCATGTCTGTTGTCGCCACTATGCTTGACCGAATGGTACGAGAATTAGGTGACAACGTATATCATCCGCGTTTTCGTTGTATGTTGTTAGGCGGAGGACCGGCACCAAAATCGTTATTAGAACGGTGTATAGATAGACAAATCCCGGTATTTCAAACATACGGCATGACAGAAACAGCCTCCCAAGTCGTTACTTTATCACCGGAACATGTTTTTTCAAAACTCGGATCAGCTGGGAAACCACTGTTTCCTGTACAAATCGAAATACGAGTAGACGAGAGGGTAGCTACACCGAATGAAGCTGGAGAAATTGTAGTCAAAGGCCCGAATGTGACCCCTGGATATCTGAATCGGTCGGACGCTAACAACGAGCGGTTCCAAAATGGATGGTTTTTTACCGGGGACTACGGGTATTTAGATGATGAAGGGTTTTTGTATGTGTTAGATCGCCGTTCCGACCTCATTATTTCTGGTGGTGAGAATATCTATCCAGCGGAAATTGAATCGGTTCTTCATTCCCATCCGGCTGTTCTAGAAGCAGGGGTGATTGGGATTGACGATGATGTATGGGGGCAAGTCCCGTGTGCGTTTGTTGTTTTAGCTAGCGGAGTATCAATGGAGGAATTAAAAAATTATTGTACCAAACGATTAGCGAAATATAAAATTCCGAAAAAATTTATCGTCGTGGATGAATTACCTCGAAATGCCTCTAACAAATTATTGAGGCGCAAGCTGAAAGAATGGATAAAGGTGAACGAACATGCAGGTACGTAACGTACAACTATACGTCATTGAAATGCCTTTAAAAAAACCGTTCGAAACCCATTTAGAAACGGTATCCAAACGCGAAAGTATTATTGTTGAACTAACGGATGATGAGGGCCGGCGAGGATACGGTGAGGTGGTTGCTTTTTCGACCCCTTGGTATACCGAAGAAACGGTCATCACTTGTTATCATATGTTGAAGGATTTGCTAGTTCCGATCGTTTTAAATCGTGAGTGGACCCATCCAAATGAACTAACATCATTATTTTCGGCTATCAAAGGCAACCGGATGGCGAAAGCTGGCATCGAAACAGCGATATGGGACTTATTTGCCAAGTCACAACAAGCGCCGTTATTTCAAGTACTTGGTGGAAACCGTACCACCATTCCCGCAGGTGTCGCAATTGGAACGACTGATGTAAATGCTATGTTACGGCAAATAGAGACGTATTTGGACGAAGGTTATCAACGAATTAAGCTGAAAATTATTCCTAATCAGGAGAATGAAATGCTATCTAAAGTCCGACAGTACTTTCCGGATGCTCCAATAATGATTGACGCCAATGGTGCGTATTCGTTTCACGATGATGTTGACCGCTTAAAAGCGTTAGACGATTTTGGTTTATTAATGATCGAGCAACCGTTTGGGAACAAACATTTTATCGAACATGCAAAGCTACAAGAACAAATGAAGACGCCGATCTGTTTAGATGAAAGCATTGCTTCGATAGAAGATGTAAAGTTAGCAATTCAATTAAATAGTTGTCGTCTTATAAATATTAAGGTCGGACGAGTAGGTGGTCTAGCTGTGGCAAAAGCGATACATGACTACTGCTTAGCGGAACAAGTTGGTGTTTGGTGTGGTGGTATGCTGGAGTTTGGTGTATCCAGAGCTCATAACATTGCCTTGTCTACTTTGGAAGGTTTCCAAATCCCGGGGGATCTTTCGGCTTCTCGCAGGTATTGGGAGCAGGATATTATTGAACCGGAAGTAGAAATTGACCATGGGAAGATTTATGTTCCTACTACTCCTGGCATTGGGTTTGAAATCAATAAGAAACGTTTGAAGCAAGTATGCACTTATAATGAGTCGTTTTTAGCCAAATAAAAAGGGAACAAGTACGTTCCCATTGAAAAAGAGTAATTATTGAGTAGGTTTAAATGTTTTACAGTCAGTTTCTTCGCTATTTTCAGCTTGTTTTCCGCGATGGCTTACCACATAAATTTGGTCAGCACCACAGCGATTACCTTGTTCCCAATACGTACAGTTATTGACTTCACAAAGTACATCTTTTGCCATTTGATTCACTCCTTTGGATGAGGGTTCAGCATTAGTATGTGTGTATCTGATGCAAAATATACTGGTCGTCTTAGGAAACGATTAAGTAAAAAAATACTTATTCCATTTAGTGAATAACGTATACCAAACAGCCATAAACTACGATGAATCCTCTTTTATAATGACCGTTTCCGACAAAATAGATGAAAAAAATCGGAATTAACGATATAATAAAATATACAGTCCTCTTGAAGAGGCAAATTTAAAGAGGAGTGATAGGATTATGCCATCTGTTGAAAGTTTTGAGTTAGATCATTGTGCGGTAAAAGCCCCTTATGTTCGTCATTGTGGTGTTCATAAAGTTGGTTCTGATGGGGTCGTAAATAAATATGACATTCGTTTTTGCCAGCCAAACAAGCAAGCAATGAAGCCAGATGCTATTCATACATTAGAACATTTATTAGCGTTTACGATTCGTAAGCATGCCGAAAAATACGATCATTTTGACATTATTGACGTATCCCCAATGGGATGTCAAACAGGTTACTACTTAGTGGTAAGCGGTGAACCAACTGTTGAAGAAATCATTGACTTGTTAGAAGATACAATGAAAGATGCTCTTGAGATTACGGAAGTTCCTGCAGCGAATGAAAAACAATGTGGTCAAGCGAAACTTCACGATTTAGAAGGTGCAAAACGTTTAATGCGCTACTGGCTACAACATAGTAAAGAAGAATTAAAACAAGTATTTGCATAATGTATTACCTATACGGCCATTTCCTAAACCCAATAGGAAATGGCCATTTCATTTTAATCGTTTAATTGTAGATATTTCAGATGCGAAACCGATGAAGATGGGAGAAACAATCTCCTTCCCAGTATTCCAATAAAGGTAGACAAAAAAGTGTAATATATTTTAATATTGAAATTGATAATCGTTTTCGTTTAGATGATAATATCGAATATTAATTTTAAGATTGGGACAGACCTATTTAGGTTTAGCCCATCAAATCGAAGTTTTAGAACAAATCATCAATTTCATCGAACAATCGTCATGTTGCTTCTTTAATTAAATCAGGCGGCACACCTAATCATTATTGTCAATGGTCGAGAATATAAAGAAGGAATATTAGAATATATTTTTTACAGAAGAAACACTCAGGAAATATTTAGAATAGAATATCGCATCATTCAGGATCCAGTGACGGGTTTACCGATGTGTGTCTCAGTTGGCATATGTAATGAACGAAAACAAAGAAAAAGTGACCTCTTTTCTGAAAAATACTAGTTGGAGGCAAAACGAATGGATGTTTTAGAAGCGATAAAAAAAAGAAGAAGTATTGGGAAGGTAAAGCCTGATCCCGTCGATAAACAATTGATCAATCAAGTGTTAGAGGCTGCTACTTGGGCTCCTAATCATCACCTAACAGAGCCTTGGAAGTTTTTTGTGTTAACAGGAGAAGGAAGGAGACTTCTTGGAAGAACGCTTGCGGAAATTGCAAAAGAAACAATAGCTGACACAAATGAGCAGGAGCGACAAGAAAAATTAAAGAAAATAGAGGAAAAGGCATTTCGGGCTCCGGTTATTATTACCGTTGCAGCCGTTCCGTCATATAATCCAAAAGTTGAGTATATCGAAGAAATTGGAGCAGTAATCGCAGCCATTCAAAATATGTTACTTGCTGCCCATGCGCTTGGACTAGGTGCCATCTGGAGAACGGGAAAAGCGTGCTATCATCCGAAAATGAAGAAGTGTTTTGGACTATCGGATAGAGACGAAGTTTTAGGATTTATTTATATCGGCTATCCCGATCTTCCACCAAGAATGGGTAAGAGAACTTCTTTCGAAGACAAGACGATATGGATTGATTCCGATCAAAAGGTGTAATTCTGTTATTTAAATATCATCAATATGAATGTCCGGGTGGTCGCTAACCAGCATCTTAGCGACTCCGGACATTAGTAGTTTAGATAGAAGTTTACTCCTTTTTTAGAAGCTCCAAATTTCTTGCCGTCTCACTTATTTCTACTTCTTTTCCAAACATAACCCAACCATCACTTGAATATCGAATTGACTGAAAAATTCTTTTACGTATTTTTTATATGTTTGCCTCCAATTACCATTTCGTAAGTACTAATTTAATATACTCTTCGTTAGCCTCATTAATGATAGTTCCATGGTTCAAGAGAACAAAAGGTGAATATGAAAAAAACATTAAGTAAAAACTTCATGTATGTATTGGTGAAAAATCGTACTTAATAACAGATACAAGGAGATAGCTCAGAAATGTATCGTGAAAAAATATTTGATGTGGTTATTATAGGAGGAGGACCTGCTGGGTTAAGTGCTGCACTCGTATTAGGTCGTTCCCTTCGAAATGTCGTATTAATTGATGAAGGTAAGCCAAGAAATAGGGTATCGCACGTATCAAATGGGTTTCTAACTAGAGACGGAATTCATCCTATAGAACTCAGAAATATAGCTCATAAAGAATTAAATAAATACGAAACCATAAAAAGAATTGATAATCATGTTGTAGATGTTACAAAAAACAATGGGTTGTTCCATACTTTTACCCGCGATGGTCACGTCTTTCTAAGTCGCAAAGTCATATTTTCTACAGGAATAAAAGATCACTTACCGGATATACCAGGATTACAGAAAGTGTATGGAACTTCAGTTTTCCCTTGTCCTTACTGTGATGGATGGGAACGACGATATGAGCCCTTGGCTGTGTTTGGAAATGGTGAATTTCTTCTCCATTTTGTTAAGCTCATTTATCATTGGAGTAAAGATGTAATCGTGTTTACGAATGGACCTGCTAAAATGAATGAAGAAAGGCAAGAATTAATTCAGCGTAACATTCGCCTCATTGAATCTCCCATCGTTGAACTTCAATCCCACAATGGTTTGTTACATCATGTCGTACTAGCTACTGGCGAAGCGATTCACCGAAAAGGTGGTTTTCTTATGGATACTGGTGGGAACCAAGCCACAATGATTCCAATGAAATTAGGAGTCCCCATCAATGAAAAGGGAGGATATGAAACAAAGGAACACGGTAAAACAAATGTCGATGGACTTTATATTATCGGAGATGCGAAAAATTTGTTTACAGGGTTAATTTGTGCAGCGGGTGAAGGGTACGAAGCAGGGGTAGCGATTAATCATGAGTTAGTAGAAGAGGATTGGAATATAGGGATATAAAGGCTTAATTTGGGTTGGAAACAATAGGTAAGAATATTCAATTTAAGGAGACTTTTTATAACCATGTATTGTTTACAAAGGAACGTCTTGATTCGATGTTTCTATTTTGACGGTAGTGGCTACTTTTATAAGAGAAACGATTTGTTTAGGAAATCCTTCTAGTTACGATACTATTTTTTGGACCTGTCTTTTTTACAAAAAAATTTTCAATAAGCAGTTTGTTATTTAGATGACCCAGGCCTCCTATTACCCTCATGCGCAGTAACTTTTTCTTTACGATGATTCCGTTTGGTATGATAATAATAATAATAATAGGAGGAGGTTAGTTACATGGTTTTTACTGTACTTGTGATTTCTATTATCATTATTTTCCTTGTGATTCTTTTAAGCGCCCTTACCACTTCGAAAGCATATCAATATAAGCATACGGTGGATCCGATTGATAACAATCCGCATCTTGAAAACATGCGTACAACTAACGATTCGAAATGAAACAAGGGAGTGTAGTTTCCGGCATAATTGCTGGAGCTATTTTTTTATAGGAGGTATTATTATTGAAATCTGTCTTACTTAAAGGGATTCGGTTTTATCAAAAATTTATATCGCCACTAAAACCTCCTACATGCCGTTTTTATCCGTCTTGCTCCCATTATGGAATGGAGGCAATTGAACGATTTGGAGCGATAAGAGGAGGATGGTTAACGATCAAACGAATATTAAAATGCCATCCGTTTCATCCAGGTGGAGTGGACCCTGTTCCTCAAGAATGGCCAAATCGGAAAAAACATGATTGAGTTCTAGATATTCTTTTAGGAGTTTAGTAAGCTACGGCATGTTTTTTATAATGATTCCATTTTATGGTGATATTGAAGTATTGCAGCAAGCATTAAATTAAACTCTGTCGATACGGGCCATGTTTTTTAATGGTATGTAAGGTTTGTATTTGACTTAATAAAATCGAATCAATATGTAATGAGTAAGTAAAGTTGTCTGGAAATTGAGATACCTATTTCTAAATTATTGTAAAAATTATCATAAGTATATAAAATTTGGTTGTGTTCTCTTAATTCTCTCAAATGAATTTGTTACAATAAAAGAAAAAGGGGGATCACAATGAATCTTTCTTCTATAATGGGAAAACAAGTCGCTGAACTGCAACATACGTTAAACTTGAATTTGTTGAAAAGTCAAATGGCGACTCAAACTGCGCAAGTCACCACGATGTTGGAAGATTTACGGGAAACAAATCAAAACGTTGCTCCCCATCCGTATAAAGGCAAAGTAGTGGATATACAAGCGTAATCGTTAATGGAGGTGTAGCTGTGAGGCTGCACCTTTCTTTTTATTCGTAAATTTCCCTTTTAAGCTCTCTACTAAGTAAAGACGAATAAAGTAATGCAATTCTTCATCTGTCATTTCTCCCACTAACCGTAATAAATCCTTGCGATTATAGACATCTAAGACCGCGAACGTTAACATATCTAATTCCTCTTCATTCAATTGTGCCTCTGTTCCTAATAAATGATACAACTCATCTACAATTTTCACTAGTTGTCCTCCTTTCAAAGATTCTGTACGGCACATCTTGTTTTATCGTTACATATAATGTAAAGCACAGTTTTATTACTAGTGTACCCTTTTTTTACAATCTATCCGTGTGACGAAAGGAGGACATCGGTATAAAAATAAATGGATTTTTTGCTGTCGCTTTCGCTTCTTTAGCATCTTTCGGAGGCTATATTATTGGGGGAATTGATTCGCTTGTTCTTGTTTTATTTGGTATTGTTCTTCTTGATTACATTACCGGAATGATTGCCTCTTTTATCGAAGGAACGTTGTCTAGTAAAGTAGGTTTAAAGGGCATTGCGATGAAAATTTTTATATTTGCCGTAGTGGCTACCGCTCATTTCATTGATTCACTGATTTGGGAAAACAATATGCTTCGTGATGCGACCATTTTTTTCTATATTCTTAATGAAGTCATCTCTATTTTGGAAAATGCGGGTCGTGCTGGTCTACCGATTCCAACATTTTTAGTAAATGCTGTCGAATTATTAAAACAGAAAGTCAAATCAAAAAATAATTCGAAAAAATAAAGAATAAGAATGAAGCGATTGAGGGAAACGATAAACAAGGATTGAAAAAAGGAGATGGAACAGATGCCTGAAGAAAAAAGAACATACTACATTTCCATCGGACACGGAGAAATTATGCAAACGTCAACGGATTCTCCATGGGATTTTAAAATTGAGGCGACAGATCAAGAAATTACGCAACTCCGGGAACTATTCGATTCCAACTACTCTACAGATATTCAAGCCTTTTATCGTTCGCATGTTCCATATATCCAATATCATTATGATAAAGAGAATGATGCCTATGATAAAAACTTGAAACGGATTTATGAAATGATTTATAAGTTGGGAGATGAAGAAGCGAAAAATCATATTGAATCCATGGGCATTTTATCCCCTTAGATTTTCCGTACTGCGAATTCTTCTCAATCCATTTATAATAAGAAGAAAAACGAGAAGAGTGTGAATGATGAAGACGTTTACGGACCAAATCGGGCAAACCGTGACATTATCTTTTGAAAAAGACCCTTTCCAAGAAGAGCCTACCCACGTCTTGGTAATTACGATGTATAAAGGGCAATGGTTGTTAACCGACCATCCTATCCGTGGTCACGAATTCCCTGGGGGGAAAGTAGAAGAAAACGAAACAGTAGAAGAAGCGGCAAAAAGAGAAGTATTTGAAGAAACTGGGGGAATTGTTACCGATTTAACGTACGTCGGACAATATAAAGTGCAATCCGAGTCCTCCAGCTTTGTTAAAGCGATATTTTTCGCTAATGTCACTTTATTAAAAGAGAAAAGAAGCTATATGGAAACGAATGGTCCAGTTCTTGTGAAAGGAAATCTTCTTTCCTATATTCAACAAGACCATGTTAGTTTTATCATGAAAGATGATGTGCTTCGTAGTACGTTAACGTATTTAAAAGAACGAAATTTTATTTAAAAACGCCTAGTAAATACAAATCACGAGTTCGTTCAGCGAAGCTTTTAAAAATTAAGGGTCAGCATGAATTTTTTCGATGCTGGCCCTTCTTTGTTAATCCAACATGCGATCTTTTATAATTACCCGTTCGACCCAATGGACAAGCTGATACATTAACGTAGCAAAAAGGGCGACTATAAATAACGCAAGGAGTACAAGGGTAAAATTAAATACTTGAAATCCATATATAATTAAATACCCTAAGCCACGGTTGGAGACGAGAAATTCTCCAACGATGACTCCTATCCACGAGAGACCGACATTGACTTTTAATGTCGAAATGATGGTTGGGAAGGAAGCAGGTAAGATCGCTTCAGTAAAAATTTGACGTTTCCTTGCACCAAACGTTTTTAGCATTTTGATATAATTCTCGTCGACTTCTTTAAAGGAGCTATAAACTACCAGTGTGGTAATAACGACGGAAATGATCATGCCCATGCCGATAATGGATATCATGCCTGGCCCTAGTACGACGATAAAGATAGGGCCAAGAGCGACTTTCGGCATAGCGTTAAGGACGACTAAATATGGATCGGATACTTTTGAAAAGGTCGGAAACCACCATAACGTCGCTGCCATCGTTGTTCCAAGAATCGTTCCGAAAAGAAAGCCGAAAATAGTCTCGATAATGGTGATCAATAAATGGGAAAATAAGCTTCCATCTGTCACTTTATCAATCAGTAGGGCGAGTACTTTGCTAGGTGAGCTAAAAATTAATGGGTCAATGAATTGGGAAGTGCTCGCTAGTTCCCAACATGCAACGAACAAAATAAAAATGAGTAATTGGTAGGTCCGAACTTTTCGTTTTATTTTCTTTTGTTTTTCCAAAAATTGTCGGTGTAGTTTTTCATTATCCTGATGGTAAGCCAATGTTCTCAAGCTCCTTCCAAATGGTGTGAAACATGGTATGGAACTTCGGATGGTTGCGAGCTTGGAACGGTGGTAACGCCCGAATTTCTTCTGGTACATTGAAAATTTGATGAATTCTACCAGGACGAGGAGATAGAAGAACGACGCGATCACTCATCCCAATCGCTTCTTGAATGTCGTGAGTGACAAGTACGGCCGTTTTTTGAAAAGACTTCAGCGTATCAGCGACTAGGTCCTCCAATTTGAGCTTTGCTTGATAATCAAGAGCTGAGAATGGTTCATCTAACAGGAAAATTTTAGGGTCAACGACAAGCGTTCGAACAAGAGCAACTCGTTGTCGCATCCCTCCAGATAGTTGGCGTGGAAACATGTTTTCTACACCTTCAAGACCGATATGGTGAAGTAATTGAATAGCTTGTTGTTCTTTTTCCACGTTTAAGTCGTTTTTAAGTTTTAATCCAATTAAGATATTATCTTTAATCGTTTTCCACGGAAGTAAATAGTCTTGCTGAAGCATGTAGCCAATCGAATTTGTTAGGTGATTAACGGGTTCATTTTCAATTAAAACTTCTCCTCGTGTTGGGGATAATAATCCTGAAATGATCGTCAAAAGGGTCGTTTTCCCGCATCCACTTGGGCCGATGAGGGAAACGAACTCCCCTTTTTCAATTTCTAAATTGATGTCTTCTAGTGCTGGTGTAATAGACGTTGGTGTAAAATACGTGTGAGAAATGTTGCGAAGTATTAAAAAGCTCAAGCTGTTCACCTCTATTCATTGACTACTTTTTCGGCAATTTCCGTGTTCACTAGCACTGAATGAGGAATCCGTTTTGGAAGTTCAGATGCTTCCTCCATAATATCTTGAAGATGATTCCACTCTTCTTCGTCCAATATTGGATTTGTTGCATAAGAGCCTTGCTGTTGATAGCGTTCCACGACCGTTTCAATGATGTCTAAACTTGTATCTTCAAAGTATGGTTGAATGACTTGGGCAATTTCTTTAGGGTAATGCGTTTCCACCCATTGTTGCCCTCGATATATGGCTCGTGTAAATTTCTCAATTAAGTCTGCATCTTCTTGAATCAAACTTTGTTTTGCCATATACGTTGTATATGGAACGTGCCCAGATTCTTCACCGAAAGAAGCAATGATATAACCAATTCCTTCTTTTTCAAAAATCGATGCAGTCGGTTCGAACAATTGGACAAAATCTCCTGTTCCTGATGCGAAAGCATTAGCGATATTGGCAAACTCAATGTTTTGAATTAAATGTATGTCGTTTTGTGGGTCGATTCCGTGTTGTTTTAAAACAAATTCACCAACCATTTGCGGCATACCGCCTTTTCGTTGTCCAAGGAAGGTTGTTCCTTTCAATTGATCCCAGGTAAAATTGTCTATTGGCTTCCTAGTGACGAGGAAACTTCCATCCGTTTGTGTTAATTGAGCAAAGTTAATAACCGGGTCACTTGCTCCTTGAGCATACACATAAATCGTAGTTTCCGATCCAACGAGGGCGACATCGGCTCCATTTGAGAGGAGAGTCGTCATTGTTTTATCTCCTCCCCATGTCGTCGTTAGCTCAATGTTGATCCCTTCATCATCAAAAAAGCCTTTTTCAATGGCGACATATTGGGGAGCATAAAAAATAGAACGAGTGACTTCAGCAACACGGACAGTTTGTAACTCTTGGTCTTGCTTACAAGCACTCAGTCCAAATGTTAGGGTGCCGATAAGGAATAAGAAAAAGAACCATTTTTTTTTGTTCATCCAGTTTGCCTCCTTTAAGGTTCCATAAAGTTTGCTAACATAGTGTATGAGAAGTAAAAAAATATGTGATAGCCCAACATATAAAAATTGGAGTGAATGATGTTGAAGGATGGACAAATCATTTCCAAACACCCGTTCCCATCCCCTCATCCGAATATACGGTTATTTCTAGTAACGTATTGGTCAAGGGGACTCAAAGTAAAAGGGTTGTTAGCCGAACCTAAAGATGAACGTTCTTACGATGGCTTTTTATATTTGCGAGGAGGGATAAAAAACGTTGGCAAAGTTCGGCCGGCTAGAATTATTCAATTCGCGGCGGAAGGGTTTATCGTGTTTGCCCCATTTTATCGAGGAAATCAAGGTGGAGAGGGGAACGAAGATTTTGCCGGCGATGATCGGCATGATGCGTTTTCCGGTTACGAATTATTACGTCAACATCCACGGGTTAAAGAAGGGTGCATTCATATCTTTGGTTTTTCGCGCGGGGGAGTGATGGCATTGCTAACCGGGCTTGAGAAAAAGGATGCTGCATCTTTAGTCACTTGGGGCGGTGTATCCAATATGGTTTTAACGTATGAAGAACGGAAAGATTTACGGCGAATGATGAAGCGAGTGATTGGGGGAACGCCACGGAAGTATCCTGAACGCTATGCTTGGCGAACGCCGTTAAATCAAATGAATGAGTTGCATTGTCCTGTTTTAATTATTCATGGGGCAAAAGATGAAAATGTCTCCATTCAACATGCCTATGAGTTAGAAGAAGCGTTGAAGCGCGAAGGAAAGTGCGTTGAAACGTGGTATTTTCCTACTTTTAATCACTATTTTCCACCTGCAGTCAATCGAAAAGTTGTAAAAGAATTATGTCAATGGATGAAAAATCAAACGCTTTCATGGTACGATAATAGCAAGAATGATGAAGGGGAGAAGAAGTATGGGAATGCCGTTGGAATTACAAACGATAATCGTTACGAACGGTCAAGAAACACGAATTGACGGAGAAGAAAAAAATTTGTTTCGATTAGAAAAAGAAGGATACCGGTTATACCCATTGGACGTACCGATGGATATTCGGAAAACGAAAGAAAGTGATTCAAGTGGAACGGCTATCATCCGCCGTTTGCAATGGGAAAGTGGAAAAACCGTTATTTATTATGAATTAGTCTCATTAAATTCCACAAATTAAAAGAGGTCTCTTTTAGGAGACCTCTTTTTTCTTATTTTAACGGACCGCCAAGTTGTTCGATTTCTGCTGGTACGTTAGAGAATTTTTTAAAGTTTTCACGGAATTTCGCTGCTAATTCTTTCGCTTTCTTTTCGTATGCTTCAGGGTCCGCCCAAGTTTTTTGTGGTTGAAGTACATCATCTGGAACACCTGGGACGTGAAGTGGAATTTCTAGGCCAAAAATTTCGTCTTTAATTGTTTCAACGTGATCTAATTCTCCTTCTAAGGCCGCTTGTACCATGGCGCGTGTATATGCTAGTTTCATACGGCTACCAACACCATATTCTCCACCTGTCCAACCAGTGTTTACAAGGAATACTTTTACGTTGTGCTCATCGATTTTCTTACCCAGCATTTCTGCATACCGCGTCGCTGGTAATGGTAAGAATGGCGAACCAAAGCATGTGGAGAACGTTGCTTGTGGTGACGTAATTCCACGCTCTGTTCCCGCTAATTTGGATGTATAACCACTCAAGAAGTGATACATCGCTTGTTCTTTGGATAGTTTACTGATTGGTGGTAATACACCAAACGCATCCGCTGTTAAGAAGATGATTGTGTTTGGATGGCCGGCAATACTTGGATCAACAATGTTATCAATCGCTTGAATTGGGTAAGCAGCCCGGGTATTTTCCGTTAACGTATTGTCATAGTAATTTGGTTCACGTGTCTCTTCATCTAAAATAACATTTTCTAAGACAGAACCGAAACGAATCGCATCATAAATTTGTGGCTCTTTTTCACGAGATAATCCGATACATTTCGCGTAGCATCCACCTTCGATGTTAAACACACCGTTTGGACCCCAGCCATGCTCATCGTCACCGATTAAACGACGGTTTGGATCAGCGGATAAAGTCGTTTTACCCGTACCAGAAAGTCCGAAGAATAGCGCGACATCTCCTTCTAAGCCAACGTTTGCTGAACAATGCATGGAAAGAATGTCTTGCTCTGGTAACATGTAATTCATTACAGAGAAAATCGATTTTTTCATTTCTCCAGCGTATTCAGTACCACCGATTAATACCGTACGACGTTCGAAAGAAATAATAATGAACGTTTCAGATCTTGTTCCATCCACTTCTGGATTGGCTTTAAAATTCGGTGCAGAAATCACCGTAAATTCTGCATGGTGATTTTCTAGCTCTTCTTGTGTCGGGCGAATGAATAATTGATGGGCAAATAAGTTATGCCAAGCATATTCGTTTACGACTTGGATCGGCAAACGATATTTTTTATCAGCTCCGGCAAATCCTTTGAAGACAAAAATTTCGTCCTTTTCCTTTAAGTATTGAATAACTTTATTATATAATTTATCAAATGCTTCTGGTGAAATTGGTTGGTTTACGGAACCCCAATCAATTTTATCTTTAACAGAAGGTTCTTCGACAATAAATTTGTCTTTAGGTGACCGACCTGTATATTTTCCTGTTTCTGCACGAACCGCTCCAGTAGAAGAAAGGACCCCTTCTCCACGGCTTAACACTTTTTCCACTAGTCGTGGAACTGATAATTGAACACGAACATTTTGACCAGTAAGCAACTCTTTTAAGTTCGAAAGACTAACAGAATTCATACGGCGAAACCCTTCCTTTTCGTGATTTTATAATGATATATCGTTAACCCCTTTGTTCCTTAAAAACAGTATAACACATTTATGTAAATAATCTATACTATTTACAATATTTTTTTAAAATGTTTTATTTTTTGTCACAATTTCCTGTCTTTGTTTTGTCAGTAAGGGGAATTTTGTATTGTTTTTGTCACACTCTATATTATATTAGAACGAATGTGGAATGTAGCAGCTACTGTCTCTTGTTTTGTAAAAAGTAGACGAATAGACTCATACATCCTATAGTTGACATTTGGACAAAATGTTCATTTTGTGGACAAACGAAGACAATTCACGGACAATATGATCATTACAAGGACCTTTTTCAAAAGTAATCAGACAATTTTAGTGTTCATCAAAGCAATCACACATTGGCATGATTTTGCTGTATAAAAATATGAAAATTTTGTTGACATGCTTTGACAAAATACGATAAGATTTTACCTTGAACGGATACTCTTATCCCGAGCTGGTGGAGGGACAGGCCCTATGAAACCCAGCAACCTGCTCATTGAGGGAGATGGGATTTTCGAGACTATCCCATATTCCGAGCAAAGGTGCTAACCTGTTGCAAGGCGAGGCCTTGAACGATAAGAGTGAAAGGCATGATGACACAATCAACCTTTCCTCTAGAAGATATTTAAAAAGGAAAGGTTTTTTTATTTTGCCAAAGAATCGTGCCTTTAATGCAAACGCCACTTCTTTTCACATTGATAAAAATGATAGGTTTACTTCATACTACTAAGGGAAATGAGTACCGTGACGATGAAGCAGTAAAAGATACGGGCATGAAAGGACCAATGAATGAACAGGTGCATATGTTACATTACCGTTTTATGCGTTGGTTCAATGACTCGAGGGAGCTGCTGCTTTTTTAAAAAATCATAACAAAGGAGGATCCATCAGATGACAAAGAAACGTCGTCTTTTTACGTCTGAATCTGTTACAGAAGGTCATCCAGATAAGATTTGTGACCAAATTTCTGACGCCATTCTTGACGCTATTTTAGCAAAAGATCCAAATGCTCGTGTTGCATGTGAAACTTCTGTAACAACTGGTTTAGTACTTGTAAGCGGAGAAATTACAACATCCACGTATGTCGATATTCCAAAAATTGTTCGTGAAACAGTTAAAGAAATTGGTTACACTCGTGCGAAATATGGTTTCGATGCGGAAACTTGTGCCGTATTGACTTCTATCGATGAACAATCCCCTGACATTGCGATGGGTGTTGACAGAGCGTTAGAAGCACGTGAAGGACAAATGACAGATGAAGAAATCGAAGCAATTGGTGCGGGCGACCAAGGGTTAATGTTTGGTTTTGCATGTAACGAAACGAAAGAATTAATGCCATTACCAATTTCCCTTGCACACAAATTAGCTCGTCGTCTTACAGAAGTTCGTAAAGAAGAAATTCTTCCATACTTACGTCCAGACGGAAAAACGCAAGTGACGGTTGAATACGATGAAAATGACAAACCGGTTCGAATTGATACAATCGTTGTATCTACACAACATCACCCAGAAATTAGCTTAGATCAAATTCAACGTAATATTAAAGAATATGTTATCGAGCCAGTTGTTCCAAAAGAACTGATCGATGAAAATACGAAATATTTCATCAACCCAACAGGACGTTTCGTCATCGGTGGTCCTCAAGGTGATGCTGGATTAACAGGACGTAAAATTATTGTTGACACGTACGGTGGATACGCTCGTCACGGCGGTGGTGCATTCTCTGGTAAGGACCCAACAAAAGTTGACCGCTCTGCAGCATATGCTGCTCGTTACGTAGCGAAAAACATCGTAGCAGCTGGTCTTGCAGATAAATGTGAAGTTCAACTTGCATATGCCATCGGTGTTGCGAAACCAGTATCAATTTCTATTGATACATTCGGTACTGGAAAAGTATCTGAAGACGTATTAATCGAAGTCGTTCGTAACAACTTCGACCTACGTCCAGCTGGTATTATTAAAATGCTTGACCTTCGTCGCCCTATTTATAAACAAACAGCGGCATACGGTCACTTCGGACGCAACGACCTTGACCTTCCATGGGAGCGTACCGATAAAGCAGAAGCTCTTCGTGAGCAAGCTTTAAATCAATAATAATGAAGGACTAAAAAGAGCTATCTCCTTGATTAGGATATAGCTCTTTTTCTTTTCTGGAATTATGAAAAGGCTCTATAATAATTGTTAGGGTTTAGGCACAATTTAGGGTAAAAAAAGAATAAAATTGTTAAACATGAATCATGGTCATTTTTTGCACAGATTATCAATTCCCCACATCATCCATTTTCGTTATCGTACTACTTCGTTTTAATCGAGAGTTTCATTTTTCTTCTTTTTTTTAATCCCGAACCAATCAATAATTCATACATAACTGGAACAACAACTAGTGTCAGCAGCGTTGAAACCGTTAAACCACCGAAGATTTTTCAATGAAAACTTTGTGAAAAATGACATACTTTTTTCCTCCAACCTTATTATTTTTATGTGGAAGATTAATCCAAAAGTCACACCTTCAACTCTAACAATATATAAACGTCATGTTGTTTATGTTGGTTTTTTGAAAATTTTCCTAAAGATGATTGGAGGATAAATATCTAAAAACCGAAAGATATGAATAGATGCTACACATCTAAAAGGTGGAGGATTTGGAAGATAATAAAAAAGACATTATTAAAATTGATTACAAAAGTTGACACTAGTAGTAGGTTTATTTAAGGTGTTGTTTAATCATCTTTTTTATGGTCATGAATCTGATTCATCCCAGTATTAAGAACATTACATAGAAGGAAATTTCTTTAACTTATAGAGTAGAAGTTTCTTTGAATTTTAGTTTATTTGGATTGTCCCAGGAACAAATGATTTCTTCGTAAAAGTGATAATACACAATAGTGCATGACAAAGTTTAAAACTAGGTATTGGAAAGCAGAAGAATTCTATATAAACACGGTTGCTCCTAAAAAACCACCGATTTAGTACTAATGGGATAGGATATGGTACAACTACCGCACTTGTCTAAAGGAGGGAACTAAAGTCCCCCTTTTTGATGCCGTTATTTCTCAGAAAATGGATACAATAATTAAGAGGATGATTCGGTAGGATTCATTAATGATTTATAATACTGCCCTTTTTCGACATATTCCCGGGAAATTCTCTCCATTTCTTTTATATCTTCTTCCGTTAACTCCCGAATCACTTTTGCTGGGCGCCCGAAAGCGAGGGTGTTTGGCGGAATTTTTTTCCCTTGTGGTACAAGGCTTCCCGCACCGATAAACGCACCTTCTCCAATTTCTGCACCGTCTAAAATGATGGAGCCCATGCCAATGAGTGCTTTTTTACGAATGATACAGCTATGTAGAATGACTTGGTGACCAACGGTGACCTCATCTTCAATGATGAGTGGATTGTTAGGACTTTGGTGTAATACACTATTATCTTGAATATTGACTTTGTTGCCGATGATGGTTGGGGCAACATCTCCTCGAATGACCGTATTGTACCAAATACTACTATAATCACCGATTTGTACATCGCCCGTTATCGTCACGTAATCAGCGATAAATGCAGTATCGGAAATTTGTGGAAACTTTCCTTTGTACGGGTAGATCATTTTATTCGCCTCACTTTTCTTGATTTGATCTTACTTTTTATTGTAATGGAAAAGGAACGAGTGACGGAAGTCATGGCTCGTTTTATTTGGTTACATATACTATAATTTTACACAAATTAAAAATTTTTTACGGAGGGACCACGATATGTGGAGATGGGAAGCGGAACAAGCAAAAGGGGTTATTGTGATTGTTCATGGAGCATTTGAACACCATGGGCGGTACGGTTGGTTAACGGAAATGTTTCGGTTAAACGGTTTTCATGTCGTGATGGGGGATTTACCTGGCCAAGGAGTAACAAGTCGTTCAAGACGAGGACATATTAATAAGTTTGACGAATATATTATTGAAGTGAAAGATTGGATTCAGGAAGCGTATAAATTTGAATTGCCTGTTTTTTTACTCGGGCATAGTATGGGTGGTTTAGTTTCCATTCGTTTGTTACAAGAAGAACATATGAATTTGGCTGGAGTCGTATTATCATCACCTTGTTTAGGACTTGTACATACTCCGTCAAAACTTCTTAATATCCTCTCTCACGGCTTCAATATCGTGTTTCCGAAGTTACGAATAAATGCAGGAATAACGGTAGAAATGGCCACTCGTAATGAAGAAGTATGGGATGTTGATAAAAACGATTCTTTGTATGTAACGAAAGTGTCGGTTCGTTGGTACCGAGAACTAGTTAAAGGTATTGAGCTTGCTTTCACAAATCTGTCGAAATTCCCAGACGTTCCGCTTTTGGTCATGCAAAGCGGAGATGATAAAATTGTAAATAAAATAGCTGTTCAGCATTGGTTTAACGAAGTAGCGTTGACCGAAAAAACGTATAAAGAATGGCCGAGCTGTTATCACGAAATTTTTAATGAACCGGAACGAGAGCAAGTATTCAATTTTACGATGAACTTTTTACAAAATCGATTACAACAAGTACAAGCAAAATAGTCCGAGCTAGAGGTGAAAAAGATGTCAATTCCATCAGAACCATTTACGCTGATGCGGAAAGTGTATCGCCACATTCTGCCGGTCGTACATGAACAGCTCGCTTATTGGAAGGAACGAGCCGCAGAGATTCCGAATGAAGAGTTACGAAAACAAGCATTGGCGAGTATTGAACATAAATCGTTCCATTGTGAAGGTGGTTCGATCTTAGCCTTACTTGCGTTAGAACATCGAAAACTCGCGATCCAATTTATTGTGGCGTATCAAACGATTAGTGATTACTTAGATAATTTATGCGACCGAAGCACGTCTCTAGACCCCGACGATTTCGCGGCCCTTCATGAATCGATGCAACATGCGTTAACGTTAGAAGATGTTAATGTGAATTATTATCGGTTTCGAGAGGACCAAGATGACGGAGGATATTTAAAAGAACTCGTGCAAACATGCCAATCGGTGCTAAAACGATTACCTGCCTATGAAACGATTGAACCGTATATTAAAGAACTATGTCAATATTATTGTGATTTGCAAATACATAAACACGTTCGCCATGAAGAACGCGAGTCACGGCTTCAAAATTGGTTTGCTACCTATCAATCGCAATTGCCTCCGATGGCATGGTATGAGTTTTCCGCATGTTCAGGCTCGACGTTGGGCGTTTTTTGTTTAGTCTCTTATGCATTTCGTTCTGATTTTCAAAAAGAGCATGCGCAAATGATTCGCGATGGCTATTTCCCATACATTCAAGGTCTCCATATATTGCTTGATTATTTCATCGACCAAGAAGAAGACCGAAAAGGTGGAGATTTAAACTTTTGTTTTTACTACGACAATGAAGAACAATTATTTGAACGATTAACCCACTTTTTACGGCAAGCAGATTATCATACACGTCATCTTCCACATCAAAAATTTCACCAACTCATTAATCGAGGGTTGTTAGGAGTTTATTTGTCAGATGAAAAAGTCCGTAAACAACGCAACGTGTTACCGATTGCCAAAAAAGTGATGAAGTCAGGTGGCTTTTATAGCTACTTCTTTTACCTCAATGGTCGATTGTATCGAAGTGTGTTGAAACGATGGGGGAAATTGTCTGGAAAGATGGCGAGCGTTCATTCGTAAAGATCTAGAATTTTATTATCAAAATGGCGTGCAACATGAGGTTGGCACGTCATTTTTGTCATACGAATAAGGAGGGATGAAAGAAAAAATCAGGGAAAGCCTTAATTTTTCTCTAGTTTGCTTGAACGGATGAAAGGTGTCGTAGGTTATAATTCTTTTTGCTTTTTTATTTGACAACCAATTTTTTAAACATACTCAACATTATTTTTCGGACACTTTTTTACTATTAGGGCTTTACCGGCTCTTGGTATTTTTAAACAATAATCATGTTAAACATGAAGAAGTTCGACACCGTTCATATCAATTGCGCGTTTTTCCTTTAACCCCCGAATTTATACTTTTTCAATCTTACGTGGTCACCTAATTTTGTTTGAACAGAGGAAGCTCGATTTCCAAACAAAAAGGATAAATCTTTTTCCAGTCCAGGCTTCAGTGTCATTAGTTCAATTCAATGAATCGCATCATTGTTTCCGTCATTTCCTAACACATCTATATGGGTTTGCAATTCAATAGAAAATCCGTATGGGGTATATAAGAACGTTCTTCTCTCATCAATTTTCATTTTTCACTGTATCATTTCGGACTTTTTTACATATCTCATCATGCTCATCTTTTGAAACGAAAAAGCCGATGTGATCGAACGTTGGCCGTTTTCCATAGCCAAACGTGATATTGATGTTGCCTCTTTTCATTTCAATAATTCGGAATAATATGTTTTTTCTCGAATATCATCCCTGTTAGTGGTGGATTAAAGTTGTTTGTATTCGCCATTGTACTTCCCAATCCGTTGATGAACAGTAAAAGGTGTCCAATAATGAAAATGAAATAGCATATTCATACTCCTTGATTTGTAAATTTTTTTTAATTTAATATTTATAAAAAGACTTGATTGAATTTTCTATAAATTATTATCAAAAAAAGAGCATGAATCATCCATGCTCTATCTTTTTTCAATCGCTATAATAAACGGTGGATTATTAATTTGATTGATGAATTGATATTTTAAAACGTGTGCTTTTTGTTGGTCGAGGGAGCGGACATAGGATAGCAATAGGTCGCGTTCAACAGCTCCTTGTTCATGTCCGTGATAAATGACAAGGACGATAATTCCTTCAGGAGCCATGATTTCTAACAATTGCTCGACCGCAGAAATCGTTGTGTCTGGTTTTGTTACAATGGATTTATCTCCGCCAGGGAGATAGCCTAGGTTGAATACCGCTCCAGTAATACGACCATAGTATTTTGATGGAATGTGCTGTTTCAATAGTTCGTGACCGGCATGGACTAATTCAACTTGTTGTTCTAGTCCACGTTCTTTTAAACGGGAAAAGGTGTTGTCGATCGCTGCTTTCTGAATATCGAACCCAAATACTTTCCCGTTTTCTCCTACAAGCTGGGCTAAAAAAGCAGTATCATGCCCATTACCACATGTTGCATCAATGGCGATATCTCCAGGGGAGACCGCTTTTTCTAACAAGATACGAGCAAATGGCAAAATACGATCTAGCTTCATACCTTCACCTCTGATGTTTCTTTACTGTAAAATTTCCCTTGCCAGCTGTTTCGCCGTTTCAGTTCAGCGTCAATGGCGTTAAGGACCGACCACTTATCCACACTCCACATCGGACCAATCATTAAATCAATCGGACCATCCCCAGTAATCCGATGAATGATCATTTCTGGCGGTAAAATTTCTAATTGGTCGCAAACAAGGTTTACATACTCATCGAAGGATAAAAATTGGAGCATTCCTTTTTCATATTGCTTCACCATCGGGGTACCTTTTAACAAGTGAAGCAAATGAATTTTAATACCTTGAACATCTAATTTGGCCACTTCGCGTGCGGTTTCCATCATCATGTCATAATCTTCGAGCGGTAAACCATTAATAATATGGGAGCAGACGCGAATGCCATATTTACGAAGTTTATTAACCCCTTCAACGTAACATTGATAATCATGCGCTCGATTAATAAGCAAAGCCGTTCGTTCATGAACGGTTTGTAAGCCAAGCTCAACCCAGAGATAGGTTCGCTCGTTTAATTCTGCTAAATATTCTACGACATCATCCGGCAAGCAATCAGGACGAGTCGCTATGGACAAACCGACCACGCCGTCTTGCTTTAAAACCGTTTCGTATTTTTCTCGAAGGACCTCAACAGGTGCATGCGTATTCGTAAATGCTTGAAAGTAGGCGATGTATTTTCCGTCTTTCCACTTTTTATGCATTTTTTCTTTTATTTTACGGAATTGAGTTTCTAAATCGTCAGCCCGGTCACCAGCGAAATCCCCTGAACCAGCAGCACTACAAAACGTACAACCTCCGTATGCTACGGTCCCATCACGGTTCGGACAATCAAATCCCGCGTCAAGCGCGACTTTAAATACTTTATGTCCAAACACTTGGCGTAAATGGTAATTCCAAGTGTGGTAACGCTTGTTGTCACTTGCATATGGAAACGGGTTGGTTGGAGTCATTCAGACACCTCCTGTTGTTTGTTTACATAAAAAAAATTTTAACACGAATAAAATAGTTCAACCAATGGAATTCGTGGAAAAGGTCGAGAAGGATGTGATAGAGAGGGAAAAAATGTACAAACTAACAGAAGAAGCATCGAGCTTCAAATTTGAGGTAAAGGAGCGAGGGTGCATGGCGACACGCCAATCAATTGAAGAGTTTTTAGAGAGGTGCGAAGAGGTTTTAGAGTTCGCAAAGGAGCAATATATCGAAGGTAGCAAGCAGGAGCATTACTATGATGAACAATTTCAGCAGGCACTGCAACAACTAGAGGAAGCTTATAACGACCTTATGCATTTATCACAAAGTGCGAACGCACAACAAAAAGAGCAGCTTCATCGGATGCGTTTGCAGCTACAGCAACTTCAAAATGACATGATTCTTCTCGATCATGATCGGTAAAGGAGGACTTGATTTGAAAAAACGTTCCAAGCAAAACAACCCTGAACAAAAAACAAGAAACGAATTTCGAAATTTAAATACTGAATTTGGTCAAGAATACAACCCTGTTCAGCAATCGAAAAAACGGTATGATCAATCGTCTCAACCTATAAAATCAAAACAAAGAAATGAACAACCATACGAATAAGAATGAGACAATCGCCTCAATGAAGGGGCGGTTTTTTATTGAATTTGTATGTTATATACAGAAAAAAGAGGATGGAATTGTGTTAATTATTCACAAGGCTTGTCCAAAAGAAAAAACACCCGAAGACGGGTGAACTGCACCCCTTAAAGTAGAGGTTGAAAAACCCCCCTAATGGGCAACATTTACTTTAAGGGGTGATTTTTATG
>JACDOC010000027.1 GCA_017656295.1 Bacillus sp. (in: firmicutes)
CCATAAAAATCACCCCTTAAAGTAAATGTTGCCCATTAGGGGGTTTTTCAACCTCTACTTTAAGGGGTGCAGTTCATCTTAGCGGTACGGGTTTATTTATTGTTAGTTCCGGGGAACATGAAATTCAATAATATTTCCATCGGGATCAGTGCAAAAAATTTGTTTAAATCCACTTCGACTATTTGGTTTTTCTTTTACCTCGATCCCTTGTCTTTTAAGATGATTCAATGTAGCCTCATAATCTTTCACACGAATGGCAAAGTGACCGTCTCTTGAATCTATCCCCCCATCTTTTCGTAACGTTTGGGATGTTGGGTGTACGATCAGATGCAATTGTTGGTTCTCTCCAATGGCAAACCACGCACCTGGAAAATCAAACGGTGGGCGTTTAATTTCCTTTAATCCTAGTTGATCTCTATAAAAAGTGATGGCTCGCTCTAAGTCTGTTACTACAAGGCTGACATGATGAATACCTTCAATTTTGATCACCGTCATCACTCCTAGAAATTCACTTTGACAAAAAAAGATACCTCAACAGGAGGTACATGTTATAATTGTTTCACTTTTTCTAAAACCTCTTTTGGCTCAGCTCGTTTTGTATAGTCTTCATCGACATAAGCGTAGCGAATCGTTTGATCACGGTCGATAATAAATGTTGCCGGAACTGGTAAATTCCATGACTGGTCACCATTGTATTGATCGACGTTTAATTGAAATGTTTTGTACACATCAATTAAATAATCAGGTAAAGTAAACAACAAATTGTACTTTTGGGCAACTTCGCCGCCAACATCACTTAAAACATAAAAAGAGAGTTCGTTTTTCTCTTTGGTCGTTAATGATTTGTTCGGTGATTGTGGACTGATGGCGACCAACTCTGCTCCAGCTTGATGTAATTCTTCTAGCACTTGTTGATACGCCTGAAGTTCTAGATTACAATATGGACACCAAGCGCCTCGATAAAAGGTAAGTACGACTGGCCCTTTTTTTACTAACGATGATAACTGTACTTCCTTACCTGTCGCATCTGGAAGTGAGAAATCAGGAGCTTGCTCACCAACTTTTAGCCCTTTTCCCTTGTCCGAAGCTTTTAATTCTTCCGTCGCTTTTGCCATAATTGCTCGTACTTCATCTGGAATACGTTTACCAGCATTTTGTTTATAGTGTTCAATAGCTTCTAATAAACTGTTCATGCTCTCCTCTCCTTTCAATACGTTTAATTTTATTATAATTTCACTTTATATCCAATCAAACCAATTTGCATTAAGATAGGTAGAATTTTCATAATAAAAACCGATGGGATGGCTCCCATCGGCTTATTATTTATTAATCTTCCATCACTTTTTTCTCAAATCGATTAATATCCGAGTCCGCCCCAATGACGATTAATACATCTCCTTTTTGGATGACTTCATTTGCTTGTGGGGACACGTTAATTTGATTTCCACGCTTAATCGCTACAATATTGATTCCGTATTTGGCGCGGATATCTAATTGTAAAATGGAATGCCCAGCGAGCACGTCATTAGCTACGATTTCAACAATACTATGCTCGTCGGATAACTCTAAGTAATCAAGCACATTGTTCGAAACGATGTTATGCGCTATACGTCGGCCCATATCACGCTCGGGATGAACGACATGATCGGCACCTATTTTTCGTAACACTTTTTCATGATAATCATTTTGTGCTTTGACTGTAATATGTCTGACGCCCATTTCTTTTAGCATTAACGTCGTTAAAATACTTGATTGAATATCATCACCAATAGCGACAATTACATGGTCAAAATTACGGATTCCTAACTCTTTTAATACTTCTTCATCCGTTGTATCAGCAACCACCGCATGGGAGGCGATTTTTGAATATTCATTAACCCGATCTTCATCTTTATCAATCGCAAGTACTTCCATTCCTTGGTCGACGAGCGTACGACATATGCTTCCCCCAAAACGCCCAAGACCAATGACGACAAACTCTTTTTTCATGGTCATCCTCCATTTATTAGATGATCGAACATCATTCCTATTTTACCATAAATATTTGTTGGTTAGAAAAAGTAAAAATGCTTAACCGAAGGAAATGTTCGGTCAAGCATTTCGTAAATCCTTATTTTTTTCCTTTTACATAGTCTGCATCGAATAAAAATAGTCGCATGAGTAAATAAAGGGATGGTACAAGCAAGAGCAAGCCTGCAATAAACACGACGACTAATGCCGTTGCCATCGTTATGTTCGTCACACTTTCATGAATGGTGACGTATGGGTAAAGGATGTACGGTAAGTGAGACACTCCGTAGCCAAAGAAGGCAAAAAAGAACTGAAACATAACAAAGATAAACGCTGTTCCATATCGTTTTTGTTTATAAATAAAGTAGGAAGCGACAAAAAAGCAAAGTAGAGAAAGAGCAAACATCCACCAATACTTCAAGGCATTCGCAAAATGCTCCGGATTATGTTCACTTAAAGCAACAAACACAAGAAAGCTTGCCACAATCGTTGGCGGACTCCAAAATAAAGCAAATCGTCGAAGTAACGTTCGGGCCTCGATATCCCCTGCTCGGTCTGCATAATATGTTAGAAAAGCAGCGCTAATGAACAGGACGGATACAATCGCTAAAAAGACGACACTCCATGAATAGGGACTTGTGAACAACTCTTTTGCTAAAAATACCACTTTATCGCCTTCTTTTTGTAAAAAGCCCCCTTCAGAAATCGTTAACGCCGTCGAAAGTGATGCTGGAATTAGGAGCCCTGTCGCTCCGTATAAAAACAAATAGACCATATTTTGTTTCGAACCATAGTTTTCAAATGCATAAAACGATCCACGAATCGCTAACAAAATTAGCGCAACGCTTCCGGGAATAAGGAGGGCCGAACCGTAATAATAAGCGGTATCTGGAAAAAACCCTACTAATCCGACAAAGAAGAAGACGAAAAAAACGTTTGTTACTTCCCACACCGGATTTAAATACCGTTTAATCACTTGATTAATCACGTGGTCACGCTTCGTCCACTTTCCATAAAAGGCAAAGAACCCTGCTCCAAAGTCGATGGAAGCGACGATTACATATCCATAAAGAAATAGCCATAATACTGTAATCCCAATAATTTCAACAGTCATCGTTCTCCCCCCTTGTCTTATCCAGCGATGGAAAAGCGTTCTTCTAATTCCACTTCTGCCGGCTTGTTTTTAAACATTCGAATTAAGATGACACAACAGAAGATGGAAAGGATGACATATAAAATGGAGAAAGCAATAAATGTACCGCCTAATCCACCACTTGTCGTTGCCGCTTCCGATACTTTCATGTACCCTCGTAAAATCCACGGTTGCCGCCCAACTTCAGCAAAAATCCATCCAAACTCAATCGCAAGCATTGCTAACGGACCACCCGCTACAACCAACCACAAATAAAGTGGATGATGTTCGTTCCATTTTTTCACTTTTTTTAATACAAAATAAATAAGAGACACAAAAAACGTGTAAAAACCGATGACGACCATTAAATCAAACATATAATGAATCCATAATGGTGGACGTTCATCTTCCGGGAACTCATTTAACCCGGTAACAACAGTGTCAAACGAACTTCCCGCAAGAAAACTTAATGCGTTCGGAATTCTAATCGCATGTTCAATTTCGTTATTTTCATTTAATGTACCAAACAAAATTAAATCCGCATGATCTTCGGTTTCAAAATGCCATTCAGCAGCCGCTAGTTTTTCCGGTTGCACTTTAGCTAAAAATTTTGCCGAGAGGTCTCCTGCAACCGCTGTCCCTATTGAGAAAATAACGCTCATTGCGAGCGTTAATTTTAGCGCTTTTTTATGATACGCTCCTCGTTTTCCACGTAGCATGGCAAAAGCGGTAATGCTGGCTAAAATAAACGCCGATGTTAAATAGGCAGACGTTAAAACGTGAAATACTTTTGTCGGTGTAGCTGGATTAAACATCGCCGCTATTGGATCAATGTTCACCGCTTTTCCACCAATTAGTTCAAACCCTTGTGGAGTATTCATAAATGCATTTACGGTTGTAATAAAGAGAGCTGATGCTGATGAACCAATCATAACCGGAATCGTTAGTAACCAATGATGCCACTGATTTTTAAATCGATCCCATGTATATATATAAATACCTAAAAAAATCGCTTCAAAGAAAAAAGCGAATGTTTCCATAAACAATGGTAAACTAATGACTTGACCAGCCACTTGCATAAACGTCGGCCATATCATCGAAAGCTGCAAACCGATACACGTTCCAGTTACAACCCCTACCGCCACAGTAATCGTAAATCCTCGCGTCCAACGACGCGCCAATAATAGGTAATGAGGGTCCTTCTTTTTAATGCCCATCCATTCAGCAATAGAGATCATTACCGGAACCCCTACCCCAATGGTCGCAAAAATAATATGAAACGCTAACGTTAATGACGTTAACAAACGGCTTAGGATGACGTTATCGAATTCCATAACGTCTCAACCTCCTTTAGGTTCTTTAAAAACTATCCTCTTACTCTATTCTAAGACCTAAAAGGCAGCGGATGAGGTGTAGAAGATGAATATTTTGTGACATTTTTCACAAACATTTATTCGATAGGTTCTGTGGATAACTTTTACTGTTATTTCATTCATCGATGTGCCAATGTCAATTGGCATGAATGTCTGTTAAACGATACTGTTGATATGTATACATTTCGCTTGTGGCGGACACTTTCCGAGGCAAGGTGCAAGCCGCTTCCCTCGCAACGCTCAAGTAATGGTCTTGCTTGTCTTATTATTCCTGCTGAAGTCGCCGCCTTTCGCTTCATGTAAATAACTTGCTAAATATCAACAATGACATATAACATAGCCATTCGATTTTTAAAGGACTACATCGATCATACATGAATCCTTCAATCTCAAAAAAAAAGAGGGAAATCATCCCTCACCAAATTGAGATAAAACAAGTCGATAATATGTTCCTTGCTTTTCCATTAATTGGTCGTGAGTTCCTTGTTCGATTAACTCGCCATGGTCCAACACAAAGATTTGGTCACTTTCCCGAATGGTTGACAAGCGATGGGCAATGATGACGGCTGTTCGATTTTTCAACAATCGTTTTAACGCACGTTGAATTTGGATTTCCGTTTCGGTATCGATACTTGCTGTTGCTTCATCTAAAATAATGATTTTCGGATTAGCTAATAGAGCCCTTGCAAAAGATATTAATTGCCGTTCCCCAACAGATAAAATATTTCCCCGCTCTTCTACTTCTGTTTCATAACCGTTCGGCAATTTTTGAATAAAGGTGTCTGCTCCAATTTCTTTAGCAGCTTGAATAACTTCTTTTTCGGTCGCTTCAGGGCGTCCAAAACGAATGTTTTCCATGATGGTTCCAGAAAAAATAAACGTATCTTGCAACACGATGCTGATCTGCCTTCGTAAACTAGATAACGTGTAATTTCGAATATCTTCTCCGTCAATTCTAACCACACCGTCCGTAGGATCGTAAAATCGACTAATTAAATTCGCAATGGTCGTTTTACCAGAACCGGTATGGCCAACAAGAGCAACCGTTTGGCCTGACCGAATGTTCAAAGTAATCCCTGTTAATGCTGGTCGCTTTTGATCATACGAAAACGAAACGTTGTCGAATGCAATATGTCCTTGCATCTGCTCAATTGGTTTAGCGTCTTTTTTCTCAGATACAATTGGTTTTTCATCTAAAAATTCAAAAATTCGTTCGGAGGAAGCCATCCCCATTAACAGCTGATTGTAAACTTGCCCTAGTCTTGAGATCGGCTCCCAAAACATTCCTAAATAAAAGGCAAAAGAAACAAATTCCCCTAACGAAAGAGACCCTTTTTGAATTAAATGGGCACCAAACCAAATCAAAATAGCCGTTCCAATCGTATTTGTTATTTCAACAAGCGGGCGAAACATCGCATTTTTTCTCGTTGCCGTTCGCCAGCTATCAAAGTTTTCATAGTTAATGCCGTTGAAATACGCCATATTTTCTTTTTCTTGCGTATAGGCTTGCGTAACGCGAATTCCTTGAATACTTTCATTTAAATGAGAATTCAATTTTGACTGTTTTAATCGAACCATTTGCCATGACCGTCTAATATTGCGACGGAGCTTAGTCGAAATGAAAAACATAATCGGTAATATCACCATAACCGTAAGGGTTAATTCCGGACTTAATGTTGTTAAAATAACAACAATACCAAGTAATAAAATAAAATCCATTAATAAGTTGATAACCCCATTGGTAAATAGTTCTTGTAAGGAATTAATATCGTTCATAATTCGAACGAGAATGGATCCGGCTGAACGTTGGTCAAAAAAACGATGGGACAAGTATTGAACATGGGTAAATAAATGTTGCCGCAAATCGTAAATGACACTTTGCCCAAGCTGATTCATCCAGTGAATTCGAAAAAAGTTGGCAATGTAAGAAAGAAAGTACAAGCCAAAAATAAGAATAATGAAGCGTACTAATAAATCCATGTCTTTATTTCGGATCGCTCCATCTAATGTGTATACCCCAATGAGAATCGGAATGGCTAATCGAATCACCGTATTAATGATCACTGTGATAAAAGACAATGGTAGTAAATTTTTCGTATAAGGTTTCATATAAGACAACAAACGCCACATTTGATTCCAGTTAAACGGTTTATCAATCACTTGGTCCGTTGAATATCGAAACCGTTGTAATATTTGTTCATTCACCTTTGTATTCCCCAATCACATCACCTCTTTCGTTAATTCGCATGCACATAATGGTGTTGGTCTTGATACTGAATTTCAAATATGCGTTGATAAATTCCACCGTTTTGCTTGAGCGTGTCGTGAACGCCTCGTTCAACGATACGTCCTTCATCTAATACGAGAATCTCGTCGGCATGTTGTACAGATGAAATACGATGTGCAACGATGAAGGTTGTTCTTCCTTTCATCACTTCTTGTAACGCTTGTTGTATTTTCTTCTCAGTCGTCATATCCACCGCACTTGTCGCATCATCTAAGATGAGGATGCTAGGGTCCGTACACAACGCTCTAGCGATGGCAATGCGCTGCTTTTGCCCGCCGGATAATCCAAGCCCACGTTCCCCTAACAACGTATCATAGCCATCAGGAAGTTCCATAATAAAATCGTGAGCTTGGGCCCGTTTCGCCGCATCGATAATCTCATCCATGGTGGCTTCTGGACGTCCATAGGCAATGTTCGCTTTGATGGAAGAAGAGAATAAAAACGTTTCTTGCAAAACAATTCCTATGTGTTTTCGTAATGATTGCAGTTGATATTCATGGATTGGACGGTCATCGATGAAAATCGCCCCTTTTTCTGGTTCATAAAAGCGCAATAGAAGTTGGATAATGCTTGATTTTCCTGAACCTGTTGCACCAATTAATCCGATGATTTTTCCAGGATACGCTGTAAAAGAAACGTTTTGTAACGATGGTTCAGACGCATTTGGATACGTAAAGGTTACGTGATCAAATTTTACATCTCCTTTTATATGGGCTACATCTACCGCATCCGCTTGATCTTTGATATCTTCGTTCTCCTCTAAAATTTCAAGTAGGCGCTCACCTGACGCTTTCGCTTGAGAAAACAAATTAATCGTAAACCCTAAATTCATAATCGGCCAAATGATGTACCAAACTAAGCTGTAAAATGCAACAAGCTCCCCTGGCTTCAGTTGATTGTTTATCACTAAATATCCTCCATATCCAAGCAAGATGACAACGCTCATATTCCCAATAAACTCCATAAGCGGGAAATATTTGGCCCAAACAGAAGCGGTATGCAAATAGTTTTCTTTATACTTTCCATTGGAGGAATTAAACTTTTCAATTTGGAATCCTTCTCGTGATAACGATTTGACAGTTTGAATACCACTAATATTTTCTTGCACGTTCGTATTCAGTCGACCAAATGCTTTCCGCACGCCACGGAATGCAGGATGAACAGACCGATCAAACTTATATACAGCGACCGCCAGAAAAGGTAGAGTGATAAATGTAACAAACGTCAGCGAAACTGAATAGTATAGCATAACAATAAAACTCGCGGTTACTAATAAAACAAGACGTAACAACTCCGTAATGCCAAAGGAAAGAAAAAAACGGAAACCTTCTACGTCCGCAGTTAAGCGAGACATTAAGTCCCCGGTTTTCGCTCGGTCATAATATCGGAAAGGCAAATATTGCAGTTTCTCATACAACCCATTGCGTAATTCATAAACAGAACGAATCCCAAACAAGTCTCCGAAATATTGTTGGATAAAAGACGATATCCCTTTAATGACCATAAATCCGACAAGTCCCAGGGATAAATAAGGAATCCATTCGTACATGCCGTTCAACACCGCTTCGTCAATCGTTAACTGTAAAATCATCGGATAGACTACGGTAATGGAAGTGACTAAAAGTAAAAATAAAAGGGAAACGAAAAAATACTTTTTGTAAGGCCAATAATATGGTTTTAACTTCCTAAACGTTTCCATAAATCCCAACTCCTATCATATTAGTCGTATAAACTAATATATCGGGTTTCTAAATAATTTTCCACTTATTTTTAAAAAATTCTTAAAAATCCATCAATAGTTGGAAGAAACTCCTTATAAAGATGGAGTTAACACAATTGCCTCAACTGATTTAGACAAACAAACGATTTTTTTGCACACAAAAAAAGACCGACCCCATTGGAGTCAGTCGATTCTTGTATTATTCTTCACTTTGTTTCATTTCATCTAATACACGATTCACACGTTTTTCAAGCATTTTCATTCCGCTACCACCAGCTTGGAAGTGACGAAGCTTTCCGTCTTTATCAAACACATAATAGGCGGGTACATATTGGTTTTGGAATGCATCGGTTAGTTTGTGCTCACTGTCAACGAAAATTGGTTGAGTAATGCCATGCTCTTCGGCAACACGTTTAATTTCGTCTAAGTCTAAATCGTTCTCTGAACGCGGCATATGCACGGCCACGACGTTTAAATCGTCTTTATATTTATCACGAAATTCATTCACTTGTGGCATTGCTTCTTTACATAGATGACAGCTTATGGACCAAAAGTGGATGAGCGTAGGTTTGTTACCAACTAGCTCTTCTCTCGTTACCTCACCGTTGATCCATGCTGTGGCACCGGTTAATTCAGGCATAGGTTCACGAAGACGCATTTAAATCTCCTCCTTTTTCTAATCAAATTAGCAAAGTGGAAAAAAGACCTAACCGTAACAGTTAGGTCTTTTCTACTTATACGGTCATTACACGTTAAGTGTTGCTTGACCTGGTTTCCAGTTTGCAGGGCAAAGGCCACCAGTTTGAAGTGCTTGAAGTACACGTAATACTTCGTCTACATCACGACCGATGTTGTTGTGGTGTACAACTTGGTACATAAGTTCGCCTTCTGGGCTAATGATGAATAGTCCGCGAAGAGCAATACCTTCTTCTTCAATTAATACACCATACTCACGAGATACAACATGGTTTGTATCTGCTGCAAGTGGGTATTTTAATTGACCAAGACCGTTATCTTTACGATCCGTGTTGATCCATGCTAAGTGTGTATGAATTGTATCAGTAGAAACTCCGATGACTTCTGCATCTAAATCTTCGAACTCATCGTAGCGGTCGGAAATTGCAGTGATTTCAGTAGGGCAAACGAATGTGAAGTCCATTGGATAGAAGAAAAGAACAGTCCATTTGCCGTTTTTCATGTTCTCTTCAAGGCTTACTTTACCAAATTCTTTGTTTGGCATTACAGCGTCCATTTCAAAACGTGGAGCTTGTTTTCCTACCATGCGTTCTGCCATGATTAAAATCCCTCCAATAATTTTTTTAATTGAAAAAGTAATTGAGATATTCTCAATTACTGATCACCTAACACTTGTCATTATAATCAACTTAAACTTTTTAGTCAATATTAAATTATAATTAATATAAATAAAAAAGGATTATCATCAACAAAATCCTGCCTTTATTGGTATTCCCTTAATGACATAAAAGTAATCCTACCTATAAAAAAATTTACTTCCATTCTTTAGTTTATCACGGATAAAGATGGGTTATAAAGAAATTAGACTCTCGAAAGAAAGGATGAATTTCAACAATGTTCGACATATCTTTCATACAACAAGTCGATTGGTCCAAATGGTTGATAAATATAGCCATTATTATATTAAAATTTATCGGGATTCTAATAGTATATTTTATAGTAAATAAAGTAGGACAATCGTTTATTACGAAAATGTTCGAACGCTATAAATCAAGAAATCACATAAAAGAAGGTCGAGCGACCACATTAGAAAGTTTATCACTAAACATTTTTTCTTATGTACTGATTTTTATTCTTTTTATCACAACCCTTCAAATAATTGGCATTGAAGTTATGCCAATCCTTGCCGGTGCTGGTATTATCGGTCTTGCTGTTGCTTTCGGTGCTCAAGGTTTAGTTAGTGACGTGGTGACCGGATTTTTTATTTTGTTAGAAAATCAAATCGAAGTCGGTGATTATATCACTACAGGCAGCTTTTCAGGAATTGTCGAACAAGTAGGATTACGGACGACGAAAATTAGAGGATTTGACGGAACGCTTCATTATGTACCAAACCGGGAAATAACGAGCGTAAGCAACCATTCTCGTGGTACGATGCGCGCGTTAGTCGACATTGGCATTTCCTATGACGATAATATCGATGAAGCCATTACTGTTTTACAAAACGCTTGTGACCGCCTTGCAAAAGAAGACAAAACCATTGTAGAAGGGCCAAACGTACTTGGGGTTCAATCGCTTGGAACATCAGATGTTGTTATTCGAGTCATTGCGAAAACTGAAAACATGCAACAATGGGCAGTTGAACGTAAATTAAGGAAACTATTAAAAGAAACCCTTGATGAACACGGAATTGAAATTCCTTACCCTCACCAAGTTTATATTGAAAAATCGTCTTCCTAAAATGGAGCGACACCTATTGCTGGATCAGGTGTCGCTTTTTGTTACCCAGTTATTTTTTCAATATATTGACGAATCGTTTCGATCGCAAACGGAATAGCTTCTTCGTTTGGTTGGAGTTTGGCATGATGTAATCCATATGGAGAGTCGACTCCTAACCAAAACATAAATCCTGGAATTTCAGCTAACATATAGCCAAAATCCTCACCGGTCATGGCTTCATCACAAACGACAAGCTGCGCATTCGTTTCTTCCTGTACAAATGACATAAACTGACTTGTTAGCTTATGGTCATTGTACACTTGATAATAATTGGCTCCGTAATCAATGGCCGCTTGACAATCAAAACTGTACTCAATTCCTTTAACGATTTCTTCAATACGTTTTTTTATCGCTTGCATCGTTTTAGCCGATTTCGTTCGAATCGTTCCTTCTAGTCGAGCTTCTTCGGCAATAATGTTTTGGACGGTTCCCCCGGTAATTTTCCCAATGGTAATAACAGCACTATCCAACGGATTGACATTGCGGGAAACGATCGTCTGCAATTGAGTGACTAAATAAGATGCAGCCACCACCATGTCTTTCGTTTGATGGGGATAGGCGGCGTGTCCTCCTTTTCCTTTTAAATCAATAAATAATTCCGAAGTATTAGCAAATAACAATCCTTCTTTTACCGCTATGGTCCCGACTGGATATTCCGGTGCAATATGTAGTGCAAAAATCATATCAGGCTTCCATTCTTTCATTTCTTGACTTTCAAGCATCGGTTTTGCTCCACCAGGTCCTTCTTCGGCTGGTTGAAAAATAAATACTAAATCGTCTTGAATTGGATTTTCTACAAAATAGGTTAACACTCCTAACGCAATGCTCATATGGAAGTCGTGACCACAAGCATGCATCCGTCCAGGATGAGTCGATGAAAACGAATAGCCCGTCTGTTCTTCGATTGGCAATCCGTCAATATCGGTACGATAACTAATCGTTTTTGTTGGATTTAGTCCTTTCACTTTAACGAATAGCCCTGTTTTCCACTTTTTAATTTCTATTCGTTCTTGAGGTAACGATTGTAAATAGGTTAATATATAGTTTTGCGTTTTCCATTCTTCAAAACCAAGCTCGGGAATTTGATGTAAATCCCGCCGAATTTGAATAAAGCGGTCCAAGTTCATACGCCTCCCCCTTAACAAATGTAAGCTTTGTATATATAAAGAGACACTTAAAAGGTTCCCCTTTTAAGTGTCTTTTTTATTAAAGTTGACGCAGTTCTTGTTTAATTTCTGTTTTCGCTTTTGTTTTTTCATCAATTTGTTTAATCACTTTAGCAGGTGTACCCGCAACAACTGTATATGGAGGCACATCTTCGATAACGACCGCGCCTGCAGCAACGACCGCTCCTTTACCTACAGTCACTCCTTCTAATATAACGGCATTAGCACCAATTACGACATCATCTTCTACAACCACTGGTTTGGCAGATGGTGGTTCAATAACACCTGCTAACACCGCACCGGCACCAATATGACAGTTTTTACCAACAGTAGCTCGTCCACCGAGTACTGCGTTCATATCAATCATTGTTCCTTCTCCAACAACAGAACCGATATTAATAACGGCCCCCATCATGATGACTGCATTATCGCCAATTTCTACTTGATCACGAATAATTGCCCCTGGCTCAATCCGAGCTTTAATTCCCTTCATATCAAGAAGTGGAATCGCTGAATTGCGACGATCATTCTCGATCACATAGTCTTCAATTTTATCTTTATGTACTTCAAGCACTTGTTGAATGTCAGCCCATTCCCCAAATAACACACCCGTATTACCTGAAATAAACGCTTTTGTTTGTTCGCCAAAAGAAATGCCTTCTAGTTCTCCTTTGATGTACACTTTCACTGGCGTAGACTTTTTACTATTTTGGATAAAAGAAATAATTTCGTTCGCATCCATCATTTTCATCTACATTTCCTCCTTTTTCAATCAAACTAAAAGGAACATTAGTTTGAACAATTACTACGAACTACTTTATCAAAGGAGTTTCTGAAACACAAGACTGATCACTTGTATCCGATAAGTTTTCTCTCCTTATGTGATGTTCCTCCTCTAACGGGCTCTTCTTCCTCAGCTAAAATTTCTCTCATTTAAACAAATCTTATCGTAGATGATTCATATTGGAAGATTGAGCAATAAACTTTTGAATGATATCAACAAACGCTTGAACTTGGCGTAATTGGAATGATGATTCATATCCTAAAAGCCATGTATCCCGCTTAATGGGTGCATTATGTTCTCCCAACAATGGAATTTTATAAATATCTTTTTCCGCCCCATTCAGCGTAATCGCCGGTAAAATAGCGTAACCAATTCCGTTAAACGTCATTTGTTTACATGTTTCAATTTGGTCAACAACAATCGTCCGTTTCGGCGGTGTTTGAAATTGTCTGCGCCACCAATCTTGAATTTCTTGATAATAATTTGAATCACTTTTAAATTGTATAAACGGTCGATCAGTTTGTAGGACATCCTCGATCCTGCGGATTTCTTTGTCCACTAAATATAACGAGTCTTCAAAAAGATGGATTTTCACCCCTTTCCAATCAGGGGTTCCTCGAATAATTCCTATATGTACTTCATCTTCATATAACGCTTTGAGTATTTCACTGCTCCAGCCGGTAATTAAAGAAATTTTCGCTTCAGGATAGGCTTCGACATATTTTTTTAACACTTGTGGAAGCCAATTTTGTCCTACAATGGACGCACAAGCGATTTTTAAGGTCCCATGTACTTTTGATTGCAATGCTTGAATTTCATCCCGTACTCGTTCCTCTTTTTCTAATACCTCTTTTGCAAACCGAATAATTAATTCGCCTGCGGGTGTTAACGAAAGTCCTTTTTGTGAACGAATAAAAATTTGAACACCCCACTCTTTTTCAATGTTTTGGAGCCGTTGCGACAAAGCTGGTTGGGATACAAACAACCGCTCAGCTGCTTTTCTCATATTGAGTTCTTCAGCCAATACCGAAAGCATTTGAAATTCTGAAAATGCCATACAAGCCGCTCCCCTTCTATTACTCTATGTAGTAAAAAAAACCCCCTTTAAAGGGAGCTTTTATGAATGAAAGTGATTCCACTGATGGATATGACTATTTAACCGCTTGAGTAGTTCTCGTCTTGTAATGATTCCTTCCAGTACCTCTTCTTCATTGACCACACATAAAAAAGGATGGTCTACCAGTAAGGACATTACTTTTTTCATGGAATCATTCAAGCGTAAGCGAGGAATATTTTTGTTCATTGCTTCCTCTACCTTTTTTTCACTAAGCTTTTCAAACTCAATCCGCTCGATGCCTAAAATCGCATCCATAATTAACGGAGAACTTATTAACCCGTGCAACTTATAATGGACATCTAGTACAGGAATAGCTGTATAACCTGTTTTGGTTAATACAAGCATGGCATGCTCTAAATGGTTCCCAATTTGAACATGAGCAACTCGCTCTGCCGGAATCATCAAATCAGCTATATTCGTTTCAAGCAATTGTTGTGTTTGAACACTGATCATGGATATCCCACCTTTAGAATAATACCCCATATATATTTTAACATATATATTTTAATGGGGAGTGGGATGATTACCCTTTTTTTGTCACAATATTTCGTTGTTCGAAACCACAGCGTGAACAGCGATAAATCACGTTTTGATTGGATTGTGCGGTTAGCGTATCTTCTAGTCGATCTTCTCCACGGCATTTCGGACACTTAATTAATGGATACATCGGATTTTCCCCCTTTCATAGGCCTTTGAAAACGCTTTACTTTCTTTGTCACTTCCCTCTACAATAAAGTTATTACGATCCGTACCATTAAACTAAAGGAGGTAATTTCATGAGTATTATGAAACTAAATGACCGAATATCCCTCATTGATTTGTATGATCTAGGGAAGCCTCATCGTACGGGTGCTTATGTCATTGCCGAAGAGGAACTTACCATTGTAGAAACGTCAGCTAGTCCGTCGCTTCCTCATTTAAAAAAAGGACTTCAACAATTAGGTTACTCCCTTAAAGATATTTCTTACATTATTGTTACCCATATTCATTTAGACCATGCTGGTGGTGTCGGATTATTGCTACAAGATTGTCCTCAAGTAAAAGTAGTCGTCCATCCAAAAGGTGCGCGACATCTAATCAATCCTAGCCGATTGGAGGCAGGAGCACGGGCCGTCTATAAAGAAAAATTTGATGAATTATTCCACCCCATTGTTCCTGTTCCAGAAGAAAATATCGTCATTAAAGGAGATCAAGATACATTAACGATTGGTAAGCGTTGTACACTCCAATTTTATGACACACCGGGACATGCCAATCATCATTTCAGCATTTACGATCCCGTCTCTAACGGCATGTTTACCGGAGATACTGCCGGTATTTTCTATGACGTACTCCAACAACAACAAGGAATAAGCTTATACTTACCATCCACTTCACCGAATCAGTTTGACCCTGAAAGGATGCGTAAATCGATCCAACTTTACAAATCCAAACAATTGAACTACATTTATTATGGTCATTTTGGAATGACAAAAGATGTATCCACTGCCCTTGATGAAGTTGAACGTTGGTTAAACATTTTTATAAATGTAGCGAGCGAATGGTTTGATGAAACAAAAGGGTGGGAAGAGAACGTACAATCCATTTCTCACCAATTGTTTGCGTACGTGGAAGAAGAGTTACGTACAATTGGGGTATTGGTTGAAGGCGAATGGGTTGAAACGTTAAAACTCGACCTTCACGTATCGGCGATGGGAATGGTGGACTACTTCATAAGAAACAATACCAAGTCATCAACAAAATAGGAGGTTAAACAATGGAAGTGATCGTCTACTCCCAACCAGATTGTCCTCCTTGCTCGGTGGTCAAAATGTTTTTAAAAGAGGCAAATATTCCTTTTACAGAAAAAAACATTAAAGAAGATTCCCGAGCAAGAAACGAACTTATTAAAAAATATAAATCCTTTTCTACGCCAACAACCATTGTGGACGATGAAGTCATTATCGGCTTTGATTTAGAAAAATTAAAAAAGGCTTTAAAAATGGAAACGGAATAGGGAACCCCCTATTCCGTTTTTATTAACCAATTAACGGGACAAACGTTGAAAACAAAGGTAATTTTTTGGGAATATCAGCGACCATCACTACGAAAGGAAGTTGATTGTCTACGTATTTAACATTTGTTTGCTCTCTATTTTCACCAATCCCTATTTTCTGTTCGACATGATCAGGTAATTGTTCTTTCCAAATCTTTTCAATCACATAACTCGTCTCTGTCTTTTTAACTTGTATTCCTTCATAATGTGGGTCAAAATGGACAGGCCCATCCGTTGATTCCATATATTCAATGACATAATACACATCATTATCTTTTATAAGTTTTGTTTTTTCAGAATATCGAAAAAATGGAACAACCTCCAAGGGAGGCATGTCCGTCCCTAATGCAACATAACCGCCTTCTACTTTTACCACATTTTCTTCAATAAAAGCTTCTATCCGTTCAGCCGCAAAAAATGGACTTAATATGTCTCGAATTTCATGTAAACGCCGAGGTTTTTCCGTAATGGAAACTTGTGCTTCGAATGCTTCTTTAACAAACTGGAACACTTCCTCCCTTATATCATCCAATTCTTCGGCATTCATCGTTGTTGGGGTATGGACAATGAAGAGAAGGAAAACAAATATGATAAAATGTTTGAGCATTTCTCTCTCCCCCAAACCGTTCAATTTGTTTCATTGTAACAAGGTTTTCATGTCGAAAGTGGACCAACCGTTCCAAAAATTCATACAAGAGTTGACAATGTTTTTAATACTTTATACAACCCTCTTGTCTATCTTAATGTTTTTCTTATATTATTCACCAATTTGAAGAACGAAAACCGCAAAAAAAGCGCCTATTAAGAAGGCACTTTTTCTTCCATCGATATAGTGATTATTGATTAGGGATTGTTAGCGCAAAGTAGATGACAAATGCTAATAACAACCCAATAAAAATAATGTAAGTCCAAAAAATAGGGTTTCGGATATAGGGGTGCTCTTCGACTTGATCGGGGATATCGGTATCGTTTGTCCCTTTTAAAGCCTTTTGATTACGAGCGACCATAAACGTATAAATTAACGAGAACAATAAGACAATGGATCCTATCACGGTTAGTACTAAAATATACGTACTCAACGAAATCACTCCTAGAATCGGTTACTTACCTTTACTCTCCCCGATCTAGGCAAAATTATTCGATGCTACAGTAGTTCCGCTCGTTCATATAAATAGTCAAAAGACAAATCCATAAATAGAAAGTGATGCTGATGAATAGGATAAGCAAACGTACGTATCAATTCACTCGTCTCTATATCACCATATACGTCGGATAAAATTCCTCGTTGGTCAGTCCTCATTTTCATAATGTTTTCTAAAAAATACGGGCGCCAACTCCAGTTTTTTCCTACATATTGCGGGTATACAACCCACTTATTTCCACTTTTGAATAAATTGGGGGACAATTGGAAACCATTTTCATCCGTCACATAGAATCGAAAGCTCATCGTCGAAAACTCTTTCGCTAACTGCTTTAACAACCCCTCATAGTCCTTTTCTTGTTTTTTAAATTTGGGAATTAATTCACTCATTTTGTCGTTTAATGTTGAAGCTAATTCTTGAACTTTTTCAATTTTTGCTTTTTCATGAGTAATGAATTTTTGACAGAGTTGCTTTAACTTGTCTTTTAATAACACTTTTTCGACAAATACTTCTTGCGGTTTTTGTAAATAATATCCTTGATAAAACCTTCCTCCATTTTTCCAGGCGAACTGAAACTGGAATTCCATTTCAATTTTTTCAAACAGTAAAGAAGCCCCTATTTTACGTGCTAACATCGAGAGGGAGTATACAATCTCTTTAAATGTCGGATTCCCAAGTTCATAGCGCAGGCTTTGTAAATCGATCTTAATAATATCAGGTGATAGGTTGGCTATGGACTTTAAATCAATTCGCTCTTGGCCATGTTTGGAAATGGCAAACTTGACACCATATGTTCGAAAATAACGGATAAAGTGTTCTAACTGTCCTTCTTCACCTAAATTATTTTCTTGAGTCAATTCGAGCACGATGTTGCTCAACGGAAATCCTTTTTGTTCATATTGTTGCAAGGTAGTTAGTAATTGTTCACCTTGATCACTCATTAATAATCTCGCCGATTGATTAAAAAACAATAACCCTTCAAACTGCTCATCGATTGCTTTTTCTAACGCTTTTGTTATAATCACTTGATCGACTTCTCTTTTAAAATCGTCTGGAATATCGTCATTATGAAAAAAATGACCTAAACTCTCACAGCTAGTATCACTTTGGTATCGCCCTAACACTTCATAGCCTATCACTGTATGCTCGTCCGCACTAAAAATTGGTTGAAAATGTGGTAGGACTCGTTCTAAATTTGCCATCACTTCCAATGCATCCATTTGAATCCCCCCTTATTTGCCCAGACAATGCTTTTTCGTTCCATACATTATATGTATTAGGCGCTTTCGTTGAAAACAATTTGAGTCAGAAAAGGATGATAACTTAGAATTATGGATAATTATAATCATTTCTTTTTACTTTTCAAGAAAAAAATGATTACTTATAACCATTAAATAAGTATAAATATTAATTTATATTTATGAAGATACATTCGTTATTTATTAGTTGTTTTTTTAGAAAAACAGTTTCTGATAAAACTTAGAAAACGTAAAAAGCGACCCACATCGTGGATCGCTTTAAACAATGTTTAAAAAGGATATTGGTTTAACCACTGACCTCCATCCATTGTTACACATTCACCATTAATATAAGCCGCTTTATCAGATAATAAGAAATACGCTAACTCAGCAATTTCTTCAGGTGTTCCTAATCGACCTAATGGGACACTGTTAATGGTCCGCTTGGCCGCTTCTTCAGAGATCCACAGTTTTTCCGCGCCTCCTGTTCGCTCTATCGGTCCTGGGGCAATCGCATTCACGCGAATACCGTATTTTCGTCCCCATTCTACCGCTAATGTACGTGTGATTGAGAGTACCCCGGCTTTCGCTGCAGCGGAATGAATAACTCCTGCCCCTGCATTCCAAGCATACGTGGCAACCATGTTTAAAATACTTCCTTTTATTCCCTCTTTAATCCAGTACTTTCCGACAGCTTGTGAACAATAAAATGTCCCGTTCAGCACAATGTTGATCACCGCATTCCAGCCATTTACGGATAAATCTTCAGCTGGGCAAATAAAGTTCCCTGCTGCATTGTTCACGAGATGATCAATGGTCCCGAAGTGTGTAACCGTTTGCTCTACCATTTGTTGCACAAGTTCAGGATCTCTTACATCCATCGCAATGGTTAACACTTGACCATCATACGTTTCAATTTCTTTTTTAGCTTGTTCTAAACGTTCTTCATTTCTTCCAGTAATGACTACTCTTGCTTCACATTCGGCAAATTTTTTCGCCATATATTTACCCATTCCACTTGAACCACCTGTTACAATCACTACTTCGTCTTTCATATCCCCACCCCTTATGAATGAATACTCACTCATTATAATACGAGAAGGGAAGTAAAATTCCTTCTTTTTTTCTACTAAAATCGTCAAAGTTCATAAAAATAGACGTGGAATCCCACGTCTTTACTGCTCTTGATTTAATAACAATTCATGTAATTTTCGAAGGGCTCGCACAATGACCCGTTTTCGTTGAAATCCTTTCACTTTCACAGTTATTCCGTTTAATTCAGCATATACTTGTCCTCCATTTCCGAGAGGATGAAATCCATATACAAATAGCTTAATCGTTCCATGCTGAGAAGGCAGGAAAAACATATCCATCCGTTTGCCAATTATCATTTGTAACTCACTCCTCCTTCCTGAAATGAAAAAGACAAGTTGATATCAATGTATACTAGCTACAAACAAATGTCAAAAATTATGTTTTTGTTTAATAGATATTTTGATAAGATAAAATACATGTTAATAGATTTTTTAATAAATAAAATACATGAATTGTATAAATAGGTTGTGAGAATGAATGAAAGAAACGATGAATCGTAGAACGTTTTTAAAAAAAATCGTCGGATCATTGTTCGGTGTTATAGCTACCGGATTTGGTGGCTATTACTATGGAAAATACATCGAACCTTTTCGATTACAAATCAACCATATTGAAATTGCTCATCCGTTGATTCCTAAAGGATTCAACGGATGTCGACTCGTACAATTTAGCGACACCCATTTAGGATTTCATTACGATTTACCCCAATTTAAGAAACACATACAAACCATCAATTCCTTGCAACCGGATGTGATTCTGTTCACTGGTGATTTAATGGACCGACCGAATCAATATCCTTTTACAGAACAAGTTGTCCATTCGTTGCAACAATTAGAAGCTACATTCGGAAAGTTTGCCATTTATGGAAATCACGATCATGGAGGATATGGGACGGAAATTTATCGACAAATGATGAACCAATCGGGGTTCGTCCTTTTAAAAAACGAATCATACAATCTTCAAATTTTAGACGGAAGTTCAATAGAAATTATCGGAATCGATGACGCAATGCTTGGAAGTCCAAACATTACCCAAGCCATTCACTCCCTTCCTCAAGACCGTTTTAAAATTTTACTTTCACATGCACCAGATGTGGCCGATCAAATTGTCAACTTCCCAATTCACCTACAAATAAGTGGCCATAGCCATGGTGGTCAAGTACAAATTCCTTATTTCGGTCCGCTCGTAACGCCACCATTGGCTGAAAAATATTTAGAGGGAAAATATACGATTGACGGAGAACATTCGTTGATTCTCTATGTAAATAGAGGCTTAGGGACAACCCGTCTCCCTTTTCGTTTATTTTCGGTCCCCGAAATTACGGTCTTTACATTAAAATCAATAGCGAAATAGTTGGAGGCTGCCTAATCGTAGGAACAGCCTCATTTTTTATTGAGCTTGTAATAACGTTTGTTCAATTTCTAGCGCACTGACTGGTCGACTGAAATAATAACCTTGCGCCTTTTGACATTTGGCATGAAGTAAAAATTCAACTTGTTCTTTCTCTTCGACCCCTTCAGCTACTACTTCTAATCCTAAATTGTGAGCGAGAGCAATGATGGTTTTCGTAATAGCAGCATCCTTTTGATCAATTTGAATGTGTCTTACGAATGTTTGGTCAATCTTTAAAATATCAATCGGGAAACGTTTCAAATGATTTAAGGAAGAATATCCCGTACCAAAATCATCAACAGATAAAACGATACCAAGCTCTTTTAATTCTCTTAACATTTTTAGCGCTTCTTTAGTGTTTTCCATCGCTCCTTCTGTAATTTCTATTTCGAGAAACGATGGGTCAACTTGATATTTCATTAATGTTTTCTGAATAAATGTCGGTAAGTTTGATTTATGAAGTTGTACTGGAGAAATGTTTACAGCAATTCGAAATTTTTGCGTACCCATATTCTTCCATTTAGCAATTTGAGCGCATACGTTTTCAATAACCCATTCTCCGATTGGAATAATTAACCCTGTATCTTCAGCTAACGGAATAAATTGCTGAGGGGAGACATATCCAAATTTTCCGTTATTCCAACGTAGCAGTGCTTCAAAACTTTCAATTTTTCCTGTTTGTAAATTGACTTGCGGTTGGAAATATAGCATTAACTCCTCTTTTTCTATCGCTCGGCGAAGATGGGCTTCCATAATTTTATAGTTTGGAAAAGACTGCTTCATATCGGAAAAATAAAATTGATAATGCGCCCGCCCTTTTTCTTTTACTCGGAAAAGCGCATTGTCAGCATTTTTGATTAATCCTTCTACATCATCTCCATCATTCGGGTACATACTAATACCGATTGATGATGTAATATAGTATTCTTGTTTATCCATTACGAACGGTTCGCTAAATAACGTTAATAGTTTCTTAGCAAACCGTTCGGTCTCATCTCGAGTCGTTTGCTTTAATAAAATCATAAACTCATCTCCACCTAGCCGATACACACAATAATCGTAGCCCTCAACTGATTGCAATCGGTTAGCGATTTTTTTCAATAAGTCGTCCCCAAGTTTATGTCCTAACGTATCGTTAAAATATTTAAAACGATCAAGGTCCATATATAACAAACTTAACTCTCTTTGTCGTTTTTGATGGATTTTCAGTTCGTACTGCAATTGTTTGAATAATAGATTTCGATTACCTAACCCCGTTAACGTATCATGAAAGGTAAGATACTGAATCGTATCTTTAGAACTCCACTGTTCGGTCATGTCTTTTGCAATCATCATAATCCCATCTTTAAGACCATGACAAAGAACTGGGAATGTCTTTATTCGGACTAACACTTTCGCACCGTTTCGATGAATGAGTCGGCAAGATTTAAATTGTTGTGGACGATTTTCTTCCACTACTTTTCGAAGTTTCCGTTCATCTTCGTTATGTACAAAGTGGTATATTAACTGATCTTGTAGTTCCTCTTCTTTCAACCCAAGCATATGAAGTGCTGAAGGATTAAAATTTTGAACCCTTCCATTTCGATCTACGACAAATAGGGCATCAAAATTATGTTGAAATAATGAATAGAATAAAGAATCTTGGACCTTTCTATTGGTTACTTCCTCCTTTAATGAGATTCGAGAGACAACAACAACAAATCGAATTCTTCCATCTTCATGAAAAATAGGTGTGAACGTTGCTTTTAATTGCCCTTTTTTTAATCGTTTCGAAATCACTAATTCTGTTTCTTTATATAGAACTTCCTGTAAATAGGTGTTGATATTCAAGCAAGAGAGAGCTGTATGATCATCTCTCATGAGTGGATCAAGGAAGCAGTCAACATCATTCTTCATCCTATTAGAAGGAATGTTTATCGAATGACAAATCCATTCTTCCGAACCATTTCGTTCATAAAGAGAAACGAAATTTTCTACACCTTCTCTCAAAACATTTAAAAAAGTAAGAAAAATTTGTTCCTTCTCCTGTGTACTCATTTGATAAACAATAGATTCTGTAAAATTATCCATACAATCATCCTTTATCAAACACCGTATGTATCCAAGCTTCATCCTATGGTTTATTTACTTGCTACTATTGTACAATTTTTTTATGTATAAAAACTAGACAAAATTGAATTTGTTTCAATTTTAATAAAATATTTCCATATTTAAATATACCTTAAAAGAAAAAAACGATACAACTATTATATTGTGATAATTATGAAAAAAGTTTATTTACAACTTGTATCCTAATAGAAAACAAGAAAAACTACCTACTATAGATAAAAAAAGATAAACAACAAACTTTTTAACCCTTTTTTCCTTCCAAAGTTGAATGGCATCTAACATAAAGCTTGAATACGTCGTAAATGCCCCACAAATGCCAATTAAAAAGATGCTTTGCCATTGGCTGGACCATATATGAGAAACAACCCAACCTAATCCAAATGAACCTAACAGATTAACCGTTAACGTTCCGATTGGAAAGGGAACATTCATTTTCCCGATCCAGTTGGTCAACAAATATCTTCCTGCAGCGCCTAAAGCTCCTCCAATGATTACCCATATCATCACCGTTGGTCACCTACCAATTTGCCCATAGTTATCCCCAATAACGTACTTATCGCTCCAACAATCAAAGTACTAAATATATATATCCATAAAGACATAGGCACATCTTGTAATTGAAAAATATCCCCCATAAAAGTAGACATAGTGGTTAATCCTCCACAAAATCCCGTACTTAACAATAATTGTCCTTCTTTCGTGATCGTTTTCATATTGGCAAACGAATAGAACATTCCTATAAGAAAACATCCGATGATATTTGCCAAAAACGTTCCCAGTGGAAAATTCATGGCGAACCATGTGGATAGACCATATCTTAGTGCCGCCCCAAGCGCTCCACCAAGAGCTACAAGTATTACGTTTTTTAACATCATATTCTTCCTTTCACAAAGCCAATTCTTTTTTAGGCCTTTTTACTAACTCTATTTTAGGACTAGCGCGTATTCATGACAAACACATATGATGTAACAAGTATGGCCCCTCATTCTTTTCGATTTGAAAGGAGGTCAATTCAAATGTATCCTTACTACTTACCGACTTATCACCGTCAATACGACCAACGTTTTTTTGGTTTCGGTTTTTTACCTTTCGTAGCAGGTGGGCTAGTAGGTGGGCTAGCAGGTTTGGCCATAAGCCCATTCCTCTTTAACCGTCCGTGTTGCCCACCATTTTACTACCCACCTTATGGACCTTACCAATCCTATCCACCATATCCGACTCCATATGGATATGGTGGAAACCTACCATATCCATCCCCTTATGGATTTGGAGGAGGAGGTCCAGAGAATATTAACTTTTTTACGAATCAAAATTAGCACTTCTTTCAGGAGGTGCTTTTCTTTCTTTTTTGTGTCACTGAATTTTTCATTATTTAAAAATAGACTGAACCTTCCAAAATAACTTTAAAAGGGTTATAATGAAAAATAATAGGGAAATATCACTTCCTTTAGAAATTTCTCCTGCTTTCTTTATACGAATTATTTCAACCAAAGTAACAATAATTTATGTAGAAAGGAGTTAGTATGTTGAGACACAGCAAGATACAATCTTCACTACGCCCTACCATCCAAAACCTCTCACAAGCAATCTTCACTGTCAATCGCCATGCAAAAACAGCGACCAATCCCAAATATTTATATACGTTAAAAAAAGAAGCCATCCTTAAAATGATACGCGAAGGAAAAGCGAAAAAAGTTGGACTCCATTTTTCTTCGAATACAAAATTTTGTCAACAACATTCGGACGTGCTCGTTTCTTGTGGAGATTATACATTTCATATTCCACCCTCTAAAGAGGATTTTGAACAACTCCCCCATCTAGGAAAACTCGATACCTCTAAGAGAAACCCTAAGTGTCGAATGCCATTGGCACAAGCAAAAAAATTGTTGCAAGCATATACAGGATTAAAGGAACCAAATGAGAAAAAACAAATGAGAAACCCTTCTTATCAAAAGCCTGTCTTTAAAAGGTTAGGAGAAAGTTTCTTCTAAAATCAAACGGACTGTACAAACAACAAACTGCCGTATTCGTACGGCAGTTTATTTTGATTTGGTATAGCTTTTATAAAATATGCTGATCAATTTTTATGATAAGTTCACCAATTTCTGGTTTACTTACTTGCTCATCTGCCCCTACAACGTCCCCTTTATGCCGCAAATCATCCGTAATGAGCGAGGAGAATAAAATAACCGGCAACTGTTTTAAATGATCAGAAGTTTTTATTTTCTTTGTTAAATGATGACCGTCCATTTGTGGCATTTCAATATCAGAAATCACTAAATGGACTTCCTCGTAAAGCGTTTTCCCTTCCTGCACAATCGATTGTAAATAGTCATAAGCATCTTTACCATTTTCAAAAAATTGAATGTTGGTATATCCGGCTTCTGTTAATGTATCATAAAGGAGCTTCCGCAGAAGTGGTGAATCCTCTGCTACAACGATTTTCTTATCTGAACGCTCCCGTTTTCCAAGTTTTTTCACTTCCTCTACTCGAATACCCGAATCCGGATGAATTTCAACCATAATTTTTTCATAATCCAGCAATAAAATCATTTTGCCATGATGTTTGATGACCCCAATGACATACGTATTTTGGCCTTGATACATTCCGTTTGGTTTCTCAATTTGTTCCCAAGAAATCCGATGAATTTGAGTGACGTTATGAACATGAAAGACTACTTTCTGCTTATTAAATTCAGCCACAATAAACTTTTCTAGAGCTGACGATTCCGAAGGTTGTTGATTAAGTACTTTTCCTAAATCAATAACAGGCAACACTTCACCACGAAGCTGAATAATTCCTTCAACATATGGATGGGAATGCGGAATAATAGTCAAAGGTACTGGTTGAATGATTTCTTTTACTTTAATGACGTTAATACCAAATGCATTTCCGAAAACTTCAAACTCTACAATTTCTAATTCGTTCGTACCGCTTTCTAGCAAAATCCCTTGATTATGATTCATTTACGTCTTCCTTCCTGAATGTAATCTTTCAGAATAAATATACCATGATATATTGGTGAATTTTCACAAAAACAAAAAATTAATACAAAATTCACAATAAGTGAAACATTATTCGGTTGCTTCCCTTTTCACAAAGCGGTGGACCCATAATCCTATAAGAGCCATAATTAAAAGGGAACTTAAAGCAAGGCGACTCGCTATATTGCCATACGAAGCAAAAACAAGCGTAATACTTCCATAAATAAGAGGACCGATAATGGCTGAAATTTTTCCAGAAAAAGCGAATAACCCGAAGAATTGTCCGCGCTTTTCCTCTGGAGTCAATTCAACAATGAGCGCTCGTGATGTTACCCACATCGCTCCAAGTGCTACTCCAAACAAACTTCCCGCCACCCAAAACTGCCACTCAGCCGTAGAGATCGTACCCATGATTAGTGCAATAACTAGTAATAATCCGACATAGTGAACGCTGCGATACGGTCCCTTTTTACTAGAAATAATACCAAATAGAAATGAACCGATAATACTAGACACTGTTGAAAAGAGATAGAGCAAAATAAATTGCCCTGACGAAAACCCTACAATCGTTTTAGCATAGATGGCCATCATCGCAATCGTGGTGGCTATCGCATCATTCAAGAAAAAATAAGCAACCATAAAGGTAAAAATCGAACGATATTGTTTCATCTCTTTAAACGTAACAACGATTTCTTTATATCCAGCAAAAAACGAAAATGGTTTCGGTTTGATGGAAGCATTTTGCTCTTTGACAAAGAAAAAGAGGGGTAGCGCAAACAGAAAAAATAAAAGAGCAGAAGGAATAAAAGCTCGATGATAATCCTCATTTCCTACGTACAAATAAACGGTAAGTCCAACCAGTGTTCCAACGTATCCAACGGCAACACCAAATCCAGAAACAAGCGAAATATTTTTCCCTTGGCCAACATCACTAATCATTGAGTCGTAAAACACAAGGCTGGAGTGATAGAAAAATTTCGCAATAATAAATAATAGGACGACAAAAAGAAGATGAAGGGGTACTTGAAGAAATGTGTTTTCAGTTGGAAAACGGGCAATAATTCCCATTAACACCGTAGCTATGACAGTAATAAGGGTAAAGGTGACAATATACTTTTTCTTTTGTGCTTTTCGATCGATAAGGACACCGTATAGGGGAGTAAATACTACAAGAAGGAAACTGGCGATGGCGTTCGCGTAAGAAATAAACGTACTAGCAATTTGATTCAACACTTCGTTACTACCAACGACTTCTTGTAAGTAGAATGGAAAAAAAATCGTAATAATATTTGATGAAAAAATAGTGTTTGCAAAATCGTATAGCGCCCACGAAATAATGGGGAGAGTAAATATCATTTTTAAAGAGTTTGACAGTTTCTTTTCCTTAGCCAGCTCCACCTTCATTTCACATTCCACCTTTATACATATTTTTTTCGACTGGCACCAATAACGATCAACAAGTTATGAGCGTACGTTCCCTCTTTACCTCACCTCCCGTTTTTTATTCCATTTATTATCGAAAAATTCCTTCTCGTTTGAGCACATGTGAAACTCCCTTCTCCGCTATGTATCATTAATTTCGTTTAAAAAATAGGCTATGTTATATGTCATTGTTGATTTTTAGCAAGTTGTTCACACGGCGGCGACTCAGCGGGAACAAGAAGCCGCAAGACCCTTACTTGAGCGTAGCGAGTGAAGCGGCTTGCACCTTGCCTGCGGAAAGCGTCCGCCACAAGCGTAATGTATAATTTGTCAACAGTATCGGTTAACAGACACCCATACCAATAAAAATTAGCACATCAATGAATAAAATAACAGCAAAAGTTATCCACAGTTATTTCAGGGTAGAGCCAAAAAAAAGGCTTCGTCAAAATAAAACGAAGCCTTTTCTGTTCCTATTTTTTTACGACCATCGTTCCGGCAATTAAATCGTGTAAAGCTTGTTTTTTTTCGGTGAATGCTGCAATGATGTAACCAATCATAAAGATAGGGGATAGGAAACTTTGTGCTAAAAAGCGGCCAAGAGATCTCCAAAAAGAAATTCGCTCACCTTGCATAGAAACAACTTTTAACCCAAGTAATTTCTTTCCGATAGTCGCCTGCCATTTCGATGCATGTAATCCAGCATAATAAAGAATAGCCGCAATAAAATTAACTAAAAGAACAAGGCCATACGCTTTTAAAACAGCAAATAGCTCTTCATCTGTTAACTCTGCTTCTACCATGTTAGGATCTGACAATACTTCGGCATCAATATTAGCATACAAAATAGCACCAATAATAAAGGTACTGATAATTGCTAGTGGAATCCCTATGACTAAACCATCAATAATGTATGCAGCAAAGCGTTTCCAAAATCCAGCTGGTTGTAGATCAACAGTTGGTGACTCTCCCCCTAAATTTTGCATGTGTTGTTCGTTCATAGTTCCCCTCCTTTCATCATCAAGTACGAAAATAAAGAGAAAAAGTTTCACATTTTATAAAACATTTTTATTGATTCCTTCTTATGCATTATATAATCTAGAAGAAAATAATAAAACACCAATTTCAAATACATTACATAATAGGTGATTCATGTATGGAACATTTAATAAACCCAAAAGTAAAAGAAATTCAAATATCGGGCATTCGCCAATTTTTTAATATGGTTTCTTCCATCGACGGAATGATTTCGTTAACGATTGGTCAACCGGATTTTAATACACCGACTCATATTAAAGAAGCAGCTAAAAAAGCGATCGATGATAATTTTACTTCCTATACACATAACGCTGGATTTTTAGCTTTACGTGAAGCGGTAAGTTCCTTTTTGTATCAAAATTATCATATATCCTACAATCCACATACAGAAATTATTGTCACCAATGGTGCGAGCCAAGCCATTGATGTTGCTCTTCGAACCATTTTACAAGATGGCGTTGAAGTGATTTTACCTGGACCTGTATACCCTGGCTATGAACCAATTATCCGAATGATGAATGCCAACCCTATTTATGTGGACACACGAAAAAATAACTTTAAATTAACGGCTTCGTTAATTGAACAACACTTATCAGCCAAAACGAGATGCATTATTTTGCCTTACCCTTCGAACCCAACGGGAATGACATTGACGAATGAGGAGTTAGCCGAAATCGCCAACTTAGTGAGAGGAAAGGACATTTTTATAGTAGCTGATGAAATTTATAGCGAACTTGTATACGACAAACCACATGTATCCATTGCTTCTATGTTAAAAGAACAAACCATATTTATTAACGGTCTGTCGAAATCGCATGCGATGACTGGTTGGCGTATTGGTTTTTTATGTGCCCATGAACCGATTGCGAAACATATGCTAAAAGTACATCAATACAGCGTATCTTGTGCTTCCTCAATTTCTCAAAGAGCAGCCTATGAAGCGCTAACAAACGGCTGGAACGACTCCAAGGAAATGAAGCAAGAATACACTAAACGGAGAACTTATGTGTACGAACGGTTGCAAAGCATGGGGTTACCAGTTCTCCTACCAGATGGTGCCTTCTACTTTTTCGTTCCGATTCCAAAAAATATTGATAAAAATTCGTTCGAGTTTGCAGTCGACATGGCCCAACAGGTAAAAGTAGCTGTTGTGCCTGGAAGCGCATTTTCTCCGATGGGGGAAGGATATGTTCGTATATCCTATGCCTGCTCGTTAAATACCCTTCAAAAAGGACTCGATCGAATGGAAGAGTATATAAATACTTGGAATAAATAAAACAGGGGCCTTATATATGGTCTAGCCCCAAAAAAGTGGAAGTTTAAAAAACCCCGGGAGTAATTATCCTTAAAAGGAAATTGCTCCCTTTTTC